>DATBPO010000125.1:0-9830 GCA_036561265.1 Solirubrobacteraceae bacterium
CGCGACGCACTCGTTGCCTGTTCGAACAAGATAGAACATTTTGAATCGGCCACAAAACAGTTCGGGCAATTTGTTTCCCACCGTTCGCGGTGCGCTGCGCCCGAGGTCATCAGCTCGCACGTTCGCGGTCGGCTGCCGGCCGCCAGGCTCAGGGTCAGCCGCATAATTCACGGCCGATGAGGGTAGAGACCTCCACTGAGAGGCCCGGCACGCAGCCGGTGAAACCCCCGATAGGGCCGAGCAGATGGAGGAGGTTGAAGATGACCGCAGTCGCAACAGTCACAGCCAGCCAGCACTCTCTGACGCCTAACCAGGGAGCTTCTGTCGGCGCCGACGATCTTCAGCAGCTGTTCGTGCGCTGGCAGCGCCACTCCGACCAGGCGGCGCGCGAGGAGCTGGTGCGCCGCTTCATGCCGCTGACGCGCAGCCTCGCGCGACGCTATGGGCGCTCCTCGGAGCCCTTCGAGGACCTCCTGCAGGTCGCTTCGCTGGGACTGCTGAAGGCGCTTGACCGCTTCGAGGACGAGCGTGGGCACTCCTTTCAGTCCTTCGCCATCCCGACGATTCTCGGCGAGATGCGTCGGTACTTCCGCGACTGCGGCTGGGCGGTGCACGTGCCGCGCGGAGCGCAGGAGCGCGCGCTGAAGGTGCGCGACGCGCAGGAGCAGCTCTCCGGCGAACACGGCCGCGCGCCGACGGTCAGCCAGCTGGCCCAGTACCTGGAGCTCGACGGCGAGGAAGTCCTCGATGCGCTGCAGGCGACGCAGGCCTACGAGACGATGTCACTCGACACTCCCCGGCCGGGTGCAGAGGAGGACGCAATGACCTACGGCGAGACGGTGGGCAGCGAGGACGAGCGCTATGAGCTGATCGAGCTGGACGCGACGGTGAGCGCCGCACTCAAACACATCCCCGCACGCGAGCGCGCGATCCTGCGGATGCGCTTCGTGGAGGACCTGACGCAGACGGAGATCGCAGGTTGCATGGGCATCTCGCAGATGCAGGTCTCGCGCCTGCTGCGGCGAACGCTTGAGCAGCTGCGGGTCCTTACGCGCGCCACCGAAGGGGTGGCTTGAGGACATTCGCGCGGCTGCTGACTTCCGCTGGAAGAACGACCGGGGATCCGGATTGGCACGGTCGCCTCGCTCTCACGACGATCCCCCTGAGATGGCCACGCTCCCCAACGTCTGTCTGAACCTGTCAAACCGCGCCGAGAACGTGGCGCTGATACGTGAGACGCTCACCGGCGTCGCGCAGGCCGTGGGGATCGACGGCAACGACCTCAACGACATCAGCACGGCAGTGACGGAGGCTGCCAACAACGTGGTGCTGCACGCCTACGCGGGCGAAGGGCAGGGGCCGTTGAGGGTCGAGATCCATCTGGGCGAGGAGGCGATGGAGGTGGCTGTGTGCGATGAGGGCAGCGGCATCCGCCCGCGCCTCCCGAGCGTGCACAACGGCGCCTCGGGGATCGGCGTGCCCGTCATACAAGCGCTCGCGCGACGCGTGGAGTTCTCAAGCGAGCAGGGCATGGGAACGAAGGTGCGCATGCAGTTCGCCACCCCCGGCGCCCGGCCGCTTGAGTCCCTGCCCGAAGCGGAGCTCGATGAGCTGCCGGCGATGGCGCAGGCGGAGCTGGCGAGCACGGCGGGGATCGTCATAGCTCCAACGAGCCTGGCGCGGGCGGTGCTGCCGCGGCTGGCGTGCGCACTAGCTGCGCGCGCACAGTTCTCGACCGATCGGATCTCCGACGCACAGCTGGTGGTAGACGAGCTCGTGGCGCAAACGCCTGGATCGATCGATGGTGGCCATGTCGCCGTGGGGGTGAGGGTTGCGCCGCACGAGATGGAGCTGCGCATCGGACCGTTGTGCACGAGCCGCGCGAGCTGGCGCGTGGTGGATCGCACCGTTGCGGGCCTCGGCCCCATGGTGGAGAGGCTTACCGACCGGCGCGATGTGGTGGCAGTCGGCCCCTCTGAAGCTCTGTCGTTGCAGTTGAGCGACCAGCATTAGAGGTTTACCTCCAACTACAGGGTGCCGCTGCGGCTCCGGCGAGCAGCGAGCGCGGATAGTCCAGATGCGGCGCCCCGCGGCGCGCTCGACGGGGTCTTGCCCATACCGGGATACCGCGGGCGGATCGTCTGCTTGGCGTGGCCTTGGGTTGGAGTGAGCGCGAAGCGCCGTCGTGATCATTTTGGGCCAGGGGAGTCACAGCATTGCAACTGCACACCATGAGCACGATCGAAGACAGAGCGGTAGGCATTACAGGCCAGTCCAGTGGCAGCAGCGCCATGGACCTCCTGGTGGAGGCAGGCGCCGTGCTCACCACATCGCTTGACCCGGATACGACGATGGATCAGGTGGCGCGGCTCACGGTGCCGCGGCTCGCGGATCTGTGCGTGATCGATCTGCGCGATGAGGATGGCTCGATCCGGGACGTGGCGGTGGCAGCGAGCGATGCGGGGATCGCAAAGGCGCTTGAGCAACTGCGCAGGCGCCATCAGCTGAACCCCGCCGGCGAGCACCCGGTGGCAAAGGTGATCCGCAGCGGCGAGCCGGTGCTGCTGCAGGAGATGACGAGCACGCTGCTGCGCTCGTTCGCGGAGGGCTCGGAGCATGCGCGCTTCATGATCGAGCACGGCTATCGCTCGGCGGCTGTGGCGCCGCTGCTCGCGCGGGGACGCACGCTGGGCGCGCTGTCGGTGCTGCGCCTCGGCGATGGGGAGCGCTACGGCGAGGAGGACTTGGAGTTGACATGCGAGCTGGCACGGCGAGCGGCGCTGGCGATCGACAACGCGCGCCTGTTCTCCGATCTGCGCCGCGTGGAGCTGGCGGAGAGCGAGATCGCGCGCACGCTGCAGCGCTCGCTGCTGCCCGAGTCGCTACCGCAGATCCCAGGCGCGGAGGTGGCGGCGCTGCACGCCGCGGCAGGGGAGTTCAACGAGGTGGGCGGCGACTTCTACGACGTCATGCCTCAGGACGGCGATCGCTGGATGCTGATGATCGGCGACGTCTGCGGCAAGGGGCCGAGAGCGGCAGGAGTGACGGCACTGGCGCGCCATACGCTGCGGGCTCTGGCGATGAGCGGGCACTCGCCGGCGGGCATGCTGAGAACGCTGCACAGGGCGCTGCGCAGCCAGCCGCTGGGGACGGATCTCTGCACGGTGTGCCTGGTGATGCTTGAGCTACAGAGCGAGCGAGCGGGGGCTAAGCTCACGGTGGCACTGGCCGGGCACCCGGCGCCGCTACTCATCGACGGCGAGGGGGAGGTGCGCGAGGTGGGGCGCAGCGGCACCCTGCTGGGGGTCATCGATCCGGTCAAAATTGAGGAGCACGAGCTTCACCTGAAGGCCGGCGAAACGTTGCTACTTTATACGGACGGTGTCTCGGAGGCAGGCGCTCCGGAGCGTGCGCTGGGTGAGCAGGGTCTACAGGAGCTCTGCGCAAAAGCCCCGAATGTGGCGCTTTCGGATCTGCTTCAGAGCGTCGAAGCGGCCGCTCTGGCCCGCACAGACAACAGGCTGCGCGACGATATCGCGCTGCTGGCGCTTCGCTGCCAAAACGTTAAAGCGATGCGCTAACGTAGCGCAAGATGGCTGCCCAGGATCACTTTCGGATCGAGGTCCGGAATGCGCCGGACAGGGTCGTACTGTGCCTGCACGGCGAGCTCGACCTCGCAAGTGCGCCGCTGCTGGCGCAGGAGATCGAGAACGCCTCGGACGGCGCCACGGCAATGGTGGTACTCGATCTCAAGGAGCTTCGCTTCATCGACTCCACGGGCCTGCGCATCGTGCTCGCGGCGAACGAGCGTGCTCAGGAGCGCGGGCAGGAGTTCGCGCTGACGCGGGGCTCCGAGCAGGTGCAGCGGCTGCTGAGCATCACTGGCGTGGGCGAGCATCTGCGGATCATCGCTTCGCCCGACGAGCTGCTCGTTTAGTCGCCTTCCGACGAGTTGCTCGTTTAGTCGCCTAGGACGAGTTGCTCGTTTAGGAACTCTCAGGAGCCAGACCGGCAAACTGGGGCAACTCCTGCTTAAGCGTGAGCAGTGGCGCGAAGAGATCGCCGTGGCGCTCGATGCGCTTAAGCATCGCCCGCGGCTCAGCGCTGAGGGCCGGCTCCTTGCGCCGGCGAGCGCCTTGCGCCACCTCCTCCCAGCTGAGCGGTGTGGAGATCGTGGGCCGCTCGCGCGCGCGCAGCGAGTAAACGGAAACAGTGGTCTTATGAGGATCGTTCTGGCTCCAGTCGATGAAGACCTTGCCGGGACGCAGTCGCTTGGTCATGCGCGAGAGCACCAGCCGCGGGTGCTGCTTCTCAAGCAGCTGCGCGACGGCGCGGGCGAAGGGCTTGGTGTCCTCGTAGCGCAGCGGCGTGTTGAGGGGCAGGTAGACCTGCATGCCCTTGGAACCGGAGGTCTTGGCGAGCACCGTCAGGCCAAGGTCCTCGAAGAGGTCCTTAACTAGCAGCGCCACGCGGCAGCACTCGCGCAGGCCCGCGGGCTCACCGGGATCGAGGTCGAAGACGAGCGCGGTGGGCGTGTCGCCGGCGCTCGCCAGCGAGAGGCTCGGGTGCAGCTCGATGCTGGCGAGATTGGCGACCCAGATGAGCGTGGGCAGGTCCTCGACGAGGCAGTAGTCGATGGGATCCTTCAAGCGCTCGCTGTAGACGGGAGCAGTCTTGACCCACTCAGGCCGGTGGCTGGGACAGCGCTTCTCGTAGAAGTGCTCAGCCTCGACCCCATCGGGGTAGCGCTTGAAGGTGAGCGGCCGCCCGGCGAGGTGGGGTACGAGCAGCGGTGCAATCGCGGCGTAGTAATCGATCATCTCCCCCTTGGTGAAGCCCGTTGCAGGGAAGAGAACCTTCTCGCGGTTGGACAGGCGCAGCGTGCGACCCTGTGCGGCGACCTCCGTATAGCGCTTGGTCTCGTGGAGCACGTCGTATGGCTGGCTTGAGGAGGAGGAAGTTTTGAGGGACGCCCCTTGCGGGGCGTGTGTGGGCCGGCCCGAGCGAGACGGCGGTGTGCGACTGGGCCGGGTACGCGCGGCGGGCTTGCGCTTAAGGGGCGCCTTGCCGGCTGACCCGTTAGGGGCATCGGCGAAGAGCGGCTCCAGTTGGACCTCCTTGGCGGCCTTGTCGGAGCGCAGCCCCTTGTAGGAGGAGTGGCGCAGGATGCGCGCTTTGGTCCAGTGGGAGAACTCGATCTCAGCGACGAGCTGGGGCTTGACGAAGCGGGCGTCGCGCGGCGGCTGGGTGCCGCGCTTGGCGAAGGGGCTCGAGCGCTGGGCGCGCTTGGCGAGCTGGCGGTCCAGGCGAAGGAGCTCGTCGTCGTCGAAGCCGGTGCCGACGCGACCGGCGTAGCGCAGCTCGCGCTGCTTGCCCTCCCCCTCGTAGTAACCCATAAGCAGCGCGCCAAGCGACCCCGAGCGCCGGCCCTTGCCGGGCAGCCAGCCGCCGATGACGAGCTCCTGGCGATTGACGTTCTTGATCTTGACCCAGTGCGGGCTGCGCTGGCCGGGGCGATACGGGGCGTCCAGGCGCTTGGCGACGATGCCCTCAAGGCCGTGCTCGGCGGTGGCGCGCAGGAAGTCGCGTCCGCCCCCGATATGCGCAGCGGGAGTGCGCCAGGCAGGGCCATCGAGGTGCAGCTGCTCAAGCAGCTCGCGGCGCTCACGATAGGGCAGCTCCATGGTGTCGCGGCCGTCGAGGTGGAGCAGATCGAAGATGGCGTAGGTGACGGGCGTGTCGCGGAGGAGGCGGCGGATGACGGCCTCGCCGCTGGCGTGCATGCGCTTCTGGAGGTGCTCAAAGCTGGGAATTCCGTGCTCATCGAAGGCGACGATCTCGCCGTCAAGAATTACCTCACGAGCGCCAAGCTCACGGCCAAGGCCACCCAGCTCGGGGTAGCGCGAGGTGATGTCGTTGAGGCTGCGGCTCTCGATGCGTAGGCGTCCAGGACGCGCGTAGGCGAGGGCGCGCACGCCGTCCCACTTGACCTCGAACGCCCACTCCTCGGCCTTGCGCGGCAGCTCACCTGAGCTGGCAAGCATCGGCTTCAAGTGCTCGGGCATCGCCTCGCGCTCACATACAGTGGCGGGTCCATGCGATGAATCATCCAATCCCGCTCCTCGCCTTGCTTGCAAAAGGGGGCATAGCGCCCCTACAGCTGGCGGCCGTGCGAGCTTTCGCGCCCGGGCTTGGTTTCAGTCACTTATCGGCGGGTAGCTTAGAAGCAGGGTACCCATATTCGGGAGACCCCACGGACGAAGACCGGACAGGGGAGAACAGATGAACTCGAGCCTGAGATTCGAGTGGGAAGAGGCGGAGGCGGCGGCGAGCGAAGCAGCGCAGATCGGCGGCGTGGCCGGAGACGAGGATGTGGATCCGGCGGAGCGCCCGGTGATCGAGGGTGGGGGCGGCGCCGCGGGCGGCTTTGAGGAGGCCGAGCAGGCGCTGATCGAGCATGCCTCGCATGGGGACCAGCAGGCCGCCCACGCGATTCTCCACGACCAAGGCCAGCCCGAGGAGCAAATCGCCGGTCGCGAGGACTCCGAGGCCGACGGGGAGCACAGCAGTGAGCTTGGCGAGGGCTTGTGAGCTCGAAATCGGCCGCATCCACAGATGCGTTTTTACTCCAACGACAGTGGGTAGTGGGTTGAGCGGGTAGTGGAAATCCTGGGTCCCACCGTGGAGAGGAGCACGATGACCGAGAAACCCGAGACTTACGAACAGTCAGCGAAAGGCCCCGCGGTCGGGAGGCCGCTCGAGCGTCTGCTCAACACCGAGCGCGTCCCGGACCTCTTGGAAGTGGCGACGCTTGAGGCAGCTCGCCGACAAGTTCGTCAGGTCCGGGAGATGAGCCGCCGCGATCGCTACCTGCGTCCAACCAATGCCAGGACCGCCAGGCGCCGCGAAACCTCATGTTGAGCTTCGCGCCTAACTGAGCCACACCCGGTCCGGCTCAAACCTCCTTGGAGCAACGCACCTAACCTCCCTGGAGAAACGCACCTAACCTCCCTGGAGAAACGCGCCTAACCTCCCTGAAGCAACGCACCTAGAGGGTAAGAGCTGGCTCGTCAGAACCCCCGCCCGCGCCGGCCCCGAATTCCCTGCGCAGAAACAGGTAAGCGATGCCGCCCCCGATGAGGGGCACGAGATAGCCGATGGCCTGGTAGAGCACGACCGCGGCGACGGCCTCGTTGTGGCCCACGCCGAAGACGATAAGCATGCCGGCCATGCCACCGATGGCCCCGAGGTTGGCGGGCAACGGGATCGAGCCCGCGATGCCGCCGATCAGGTAACACATGGAGACGACGGCGAAGCCCGGCACCGGGTGCGCATCGATGGCGATGAAGGCGCCCTGGAGCACCGCCATGTCGAAGCCCAGGTAGGCGACGGCGCCGAGCACGATCTTCGTGCTGCCGCGGTGGCGCAGCATGCGTTCGGTGCTCTGCACAGCCGTGGCGAGCGTCACGATGCCCTCTGCGATCCTGGGCCGCCTGGCCTGCAGGCGCCCGGAGAGACGCTCGGCGCGGCGGGCGATGATGACGGCCAGCACGATGGCGATCGCCACGAGCACCGCGGGCAACAGTGTGAGTAGCAGGTTTTCCTCGCCGCCGAAGACGCCGAGGGCAAGGGTCAGACCGAAGAACACAATCGCCAGGGCATCCACGCCGGTGTTGAGAAACATGAGCGTGAACTGGCGCTCGGCGAAGCGCTCCAGGGGGGCGCCGAGGCGGTGGAGCATCCAGGCGCCCACGCCCATACTGCCGAGCGTGCCGCCAGGCACGAGCATGCCGCCGCCAAGCTGCGCCCAGGCGACGCGGGCGCCGAGGTGCTTGCCGCGACCTTCCTGGCTGAGAAGATCCTCCGGGTCGAGGATGCCGCGCCAGGAGATGACGTAGCCGATCTCCGAGAGCGTCTCCACGGCCATTGCTGCCACAACCCAGCCCAGGGTGACGCTCTGCAAATCTTCAAGCGCCTTCTCCAGGCCCGGCACGAGCTTGAGGATGAGGTAGGCGAAGACGAGGAAGCCGAGCAGCTTCAGCGCTCGCCCACCGAGCTGTCGGCGCGCCTCGCGTAGGATGCTTCGCGTGCGTCGCAGGCGCTCGCGCTTGGCCTCCCGAACAGCCTCAGCTTCGGCAACCATAAGCCCCACCTTCTCAGGTGTGGCCTTCAGTCTGCTTTCTGGATCGCCTTAGGCTGTCGTGCAGACGCTCAGGCGGGGGCTTCTGCCGTCAAGCCCACCAGCTGCGCGCTGCGCTCCCAGAGGCCCTCGGCGAGCACGTCATCCTGCGCCTGGGGGCTGGGAGCGAGGACCTTCTCATCGTGCACGTACGCACCGGTTAGGCCGGCGGCATCGGCGGAGAGCGCCAGCCACAGCAGCGAGCGCGCGCCGCGCTCGGGCGAGCGGAAGAAGGGACCCCCGGCAGTGGTGAGGACCTTCCAGATGCCGCCCTCGTTCTTGCCAAAGCCCGTGCGCACAACGCCGGGGTGAAAGCAGTTGGCATGCAGCTCCGGAGCGCGCTTGGCCAGCTCGCGCGTGAAGAGGATGTTGCACAGCTTGGTGGTGCCGTACACCCGCATCGCGGCATAGGAGCGCTCGGACTGCAGGTCCTCAAGATCCAGGCGCCCTGACTTATGGGCGTCGGAGGCCGTAGTCACCACACGCCCGCCGCTCAGGCGATCACGCAGCAGGTTGGTGAGCAGAAAGGGCGCGAGGTGGTTGAGCGCAAAGGTCTGCTCCAAGCCCTCGGCGGTCTCCCTGCGCGAGGCGAACAGTGCGCCGGCGTTATTAGCGAGAACATCGATGTGCTCGTAGCGCTCACGCACCTCGGCCGCGAGTGCGCGCACGTCGGCCATCAGCGCCAGGTCGGCGACGTGCTCGTGCACCGGCGCGCCACCACCGGCAGCCCGGGCCTCCCGTGCGACGGCGCTCACGCGCTCGGAGTCGCGTCCCACGAGCGCAACCTCGACCCCCTCGCGGGCGAAGCCGATCGCAGCGGCGCGGCCGATGCCTCGCGTGGCACCGGTGAGCAGGACGAACGTCATTGCCGTTGCACTCTACTTGTCTTTACGCCGCTCTCGCCGTCTTTACGCCGCCCTCGCTCAGGCGGCCTGTGCCGCGTGCATACCCGCCCGCTCCGGATCGCGGTCGGCCTCCTGTGGGACGCTGCTGGCGGGCGGGCGCAGCACGATCAGCGCGGCTAGTACCCCGATCGCCACGGCACCCGCGCCGACGAGATAGGCCAGGTGGTAGCCACCGATGAGGGCGCTGTCGAGCGAGTAACCCTTCGCGCTGAGCGCCTTGGTGTGGTCGGTGGCGATCGTGCCGAGCGTCGCCAGGCCGATCGCGCCGAAGAGCTGCACGGAGACGTTGATGATGCCCGAGGCCAGGCCGGCGTCGCGCTGGGGTACGTCGCCCATGCCCACCGTCAGCAGCGGCAGGAAGGAGGCGCCGGCGCCGAGGCCCAGCAACAGGAAGGCGCCGAAGATGCCCGGGAAGTAGCTGGCGTGCAGGCCCTGTCCGGCGAGCAGCAACAGGCCGAGCGTGATCGTCGCCAGGCCCACGGCCAGGGTGCGAACCTCGCCGAAGCGCGCCATCACCCGGGCGGAGACGCCCAGCGACATGACGCCGATGGCGACGGTGAGGGGCATGAAGGCAAGGCCCGTCTGGATCGCGTCGTAGCCGAGCACGCGCTCGAGATACAGCGAGCCCAGGAAGAAGGCCGAGAACATGCCGGTGACGAGCAGGCCCCGCACGAGGCTCGAGCCCATCAGCGTGCGCACCCTGAGGATGCGCAGCGGCATGATCGGGTTTGCGATGCGCGACTCCA
>DATBPO010000126.1:0-5327 GCA_036561265.1 Solirubrobacteraceae bacterium
ATCTCCTCAGCACTCGGCGGTGCGATCTTCACGACGATGTCCGCACCCCAGACCTCCTTGGCGTCGCTGCTCAGCTGCGCGCCCGCCTCCGTGAATGCCGCATCTCCCAGCAGCGCGTTTGAGCCCGCGCCGCTCTGCACGACCACGTCAAGGCCTTTGGCCTTGAGCTTGCCCACCACCTCCGGCACGAGCGCCACCCGCTGCTCGCCCGCCGCTGTCTCCTTAGGAACGCCTACCCGCATACGAAGGCCGGGAACCTATCCGATCGAGCCGACGGCCGCCATCTCAGGAGCGTCCGTATGCGAGACTCGGGGAGCCATGACCGTCAATCTCACCCGCATCTACACCAAGCTCGGCGACTCCGGCGAGACGCATCTTGGGGATATGAGCCGTGTCTCCAAGCTGCACCCCCGTGTGGAGGCCTACGGTACCGTGGATGAGCTCAACGCCACGATCGGTGTGGCGCTTTTGCAGCCCGGCCTGCCCGCGCGTTTTGCCGGCTGGCTGCGGCGAGTGCAGAACGATCTGCTCGATGTGGGCGCAGACCTCAGCGTGCCCTCCGCAGAGGACTCCGACGCGAGTCAAGCGACGAGCAAGGCGCGTCCGCGGCTGCGCATCTCTGCGGCCTACACCGAGTGGCTTGAGGGAGCCTGTGACGAGGTCAACGCCGGTCTTGAGCCGCTGCGCTCCTTCGTCATCCCGGGCGGCAATCCCGCAGCGGCACAGCTGCACGTCTGCCGCACCGTCTGCCGCCGCGCCGAGCGCCGTGCCCTGGCCATTGAAGACGTGAGCAACGCCGAGGTGATCCGCTACCTGAACCGCCTGTCGGACATGCTCTTCATCCTCAGCCGCGCTGTCAACGAGCAGGACGAGTCACTGTGGGAGCCCGGCGCGCACGGCGCCGACCCGGGGACGAGCCCCCCCTCCTCGTAGCGCGCCACGTTGTAGAGCCCCCGAGGGCCTGCGTGGCTCGCTCGCCCGCAGAATCGTCACCGCCACAGAGACCCACAGACCGGCCAAGAGATAGCCGCCGAAGACGTCGCTGGGCATGTGCCAGGCCAGGATCAGCAGCGAGATGCCAACGCCCACCACGAAAATCCCGCCGAGCAGCGCGACCAGTGGCTGAAGCGCGTAGGGAGCCACCAGCACTGCACACAGCGCGAGGGTCATGGCCGCCGTGGAGTGCCCACTCGGCCACGATGCGGGATTGATGTCCTTCACGCCTGCATACGCGTGCGGGTGGGCCAGCAGCGGCTTGAGCACCTCCGCACTGAGCGGCGCCAGCGGTAACACCACCGCCATCGCGAGCGCCAGACGCAGCTGCCTGCGCAGGAGTGCAATGCCAACCACTATCAGCGCCCAAACGGTGTACAGACCCGGTTCCAGCAGGCGCAGGATGTGATTCGCCAGCAAGTCCACGCGCGGGCGCCCCAGACGCGTGAAGTCGTACAGCGCCGTCGCATCCCGTGCGTGGGTAACCGGTACGAGCGCGGCCACCACCCAGGTCGCCGCCAGTCCCACCAGGCAGAGCGTGGCGACGCCGAGCGCCCTCGCTACGCCCACGCGGCCTGCCGGCGCGCTGCGATGCATGGCATGCGGTGGCTGTCCTGACACTGACATGTTCTCTACAGAGTAGGGCGAGGGCTAAAGGTTGGCTGAAGCGTCTATCCCACGGGAAACGGCCGCCCCGCCAGCGCCGTGAGCGCCTGCGCTGTCACCCACACGGGCGTCTGCGCACTCGTGCGCGAGTAGCGCACGCTGCCATCGGAGGCGATCAGGCTCTGCAAGTATTCAAGCGGCGAGCGCCCGCCACGGCGCCGCACGACGCTCACGTTGCGACCCGCAGCTATGAGGCCCTGAATCGCCCACGAAGTCGACTGGCCGTTGGAGATACCCCCGCGCTGCTGGGGATAACCGCCGTCGGGATTCTGGGCACCCACGAGAAAGCCCGCCGCGCGCGTCACCACAGGACTCGAGCGCAGGCCGGCGGCAACCAGGCCCTGCACGGCCGCGGCCGTGTCGTCGATGTCGCTCGGACCACCGCGCGCGGTGAAGCTGAATCCGTTGTCGGCGTTTTGCTGACGCGCGAGCCAGCTCGCGGCAGCGCGCACGGCAGGATCATGAGTCGAATGGCCGAGCGCGCGCAGCGCGAGCACCGCGAAGGCACTGACGTTGACGAGGTGCTCGAAGGAGCCGTCGCTACTGCGATAGCGAACGAGTTCCGCCACCAGGTTGCGCCCGCCCAGCGAACCCGCCGAGACACCGCAGGCGTGCAGGGCGAGGATCGTGCGCTCCATGTCGCCCGGCCCCTGCAGCGTGCCGACCTGTGCCTGCAGCGCGTTCAGAACAGAATGACCGCGACGGGTCACGCTCGCGGGGTTGCGAGCAGCGGCGGCCAGCCCGATCGCGGCCCACGCGGAGTACAGCTCGGTGCTCGCCTGTCCGCGCGCAGCGCCGAAGCCCCCGTCGGCGTTCTGTGCCCCCGCCAGGAAGGCGATCTCGCGGTTGACGCTGACGGGTGAGGCAGCGCGTGTGGCGCTGGGGGCGACGCCTCCCAACACAAGCAGCACGAACAGAAGCAGCACAAGCGGGGCTATGCCCTGAAGCGGCTCCCAGCGCACGTCCATGCGCGTGCGCATCCGCGCCAGCAGCCGCGCCAGCTCCGGTGCAAAGGCCAGTCCGAACAACAGGCTCGCCACCGCGTCGACCACATCGAAGGGAACCGCCGCACCAGCCGTGGCCAGCAGCGCCGCCGGCGTATGGCTCGCTCCGATCGTCCATGTGTAGACGTTCATGATCTCCTTTGCCGCCACCGCCGCCAGCATGCAGGCCAGCGCCAGCCCCACGCGTCCCAGTCGGCGACGGCTGAGTGCGCCCAGCGCCGCACCGAGGAGTCCCACAAGGCCCCAGGCGGCCATCTGCCACGGTGTGTAGGGACCCTGACCAAGCACGATGTTTGAGGCCAGCATCCCCAGCGCCCCCACCGTGAAGCCGGGCAATGGACCCAGCGCATAGCCCACCACCAGCGTCATCGCCGTGATCGGCTTGACCTCAGGCAAGGCCACGAAGGCATCACGCCCCAGCGCCGCCACCGCCGCGAGCGTGGCCACGACGGCGACCATGCGCGGTGAGGGGCGCGCGCGCTCATAGGCCAGCCAGCCCAGCCCCAGCACGGCGCCCACGATTGCAAAGCACGCCACTGGCCAACTCATCCGAAGACCCCCAGCGGCACTTTGGGCGAGGTTTCCTGGTCTCCTGTCAATAGCGCCGCACCCTGCTCCGGTGCGAGTGCACCGCGTGCACCACCAAGGATGCGTGCGGTCTCAGTGGCGAAATACCAGCCACCCGCAAGCAGCTCGGCAGCGGGGCCGTCCGCGATCACGCGCCCGTCGGCGAGCAGTACCACCCGCTCGGCACAGGCACAGGCGAACTCCGGATCGTGCGTGGCCACAAGCACCGCCTGGCCCTCACCGGCCCTACGGCACAGCTCCGCCGCCAGCACCGCCTTGGCCTCGCGGTCCATGCCGCGGGTAGGCTCATCCAAGGCAACCACAGCCGGCGGGACTCCATCGCCGGTGACGATTGCCAGAGCCAATCGCTGGCGCTCTCCTCCGGAGAGGTCGCGCGGGTTGCGTTCGGCCATCTCGCCTAGTACCGCCCGCTCCAGGGCGGGTGTCGAAAGCTCGTCGCGAACGTGCTCGTGCAGGAAGTAGTCGCCGGGGTTCTGCAACAGCAGGGCAATCCTGCCGCCGCACTCGATACGCCCGCGAGTGGGCTCCAGGAGACCGGCTGCATGGCGCAGCAGTGTCGACTTACCGGCGCCGTTTCGCCCCATCAGCGCGACCCTTTCACCGGGCTTCAATAGGAGATCGATTCCGCGCAGGATCGCCGGCCCGTGGCGCAGCTCATGCCAGACGCCACGTATCTGGAGGGCCGGAGGCACAGTGGGCGAACCGCGAGAACGTCGCCGCCGCAGCGGCTCGGGGGCGGGTCCGCCGAGTCCGGGTTCACGGGCCGTGTCCTGTGCGGTTTCCTGCGCCGTCTCACGCCCAGGTTCGGGCTCGGGTGGCCCAGGTTCAGGCTCAGGCGGCAGCAGCCCGTGGCTGCGCAGCGTGGCGCGGGCCTGCTTGACGCCGACCGGCAGCGGCGAAAGGCCGGCGAGCGAAAAGAGCTTGGCGCCGGGTGTCTGCAGCGCCGGCGCATTAGCTGCGGACCACTGCAGGAACGAGCCCGGCGAGCCGTCGTTGGCGAGACGCCCCTCGTGCATGACGAGTACGCGATCGGCGACCGCAAGGCAGCGCTCCAGACGGTGCTCCGCCAGCACGATCGTCGTCTCCCACTCCTGGTTGAGCCGCCACAGCAGCCCGATCAGCTCATCCGCGGCGACCGGGTCAAGCTGGGAGGTGGGCTCATCCAGGAGCACCACCCGGGGCTTACCCGCCAGCGCGGCGCCAAGCGCCACCCGCTGCTTCTCACCACCGGAGAGCTCGTGTGTGGAGCGCTCCAGCAGGTGGTCGATGCCAAGCGCCAGCGCCACCTCCTCCACGCCGCGCGCCACCTGCGCCGGGCTGTGACCGCGGCTCTCGAGCACCAGCGCCAACTCGGCGCGCACGGAGCTCATCACCAGCTGCGTCTCGGGGTCCTGGAAGAGCACTCCAACCGCTCCCCCCAAGTGCGCCGGTCCGTGCTCGCGCGTATCGATGCCGCAGACCGTCACACGACCCGCGAAGCGCCCGCCGTAAAAGTGCGGCGCCAAGCCACACGCAGCCCGCAACAGCGTGGACTTGCCGTGTCCGGAGAGGCCCGCCAGCAGACACAGCTCGCCCGCTGCAATCTCCAGGCTTACGCCGTCCAGCGCCGGAGTGGGCACGGAGGGGTAGTGGTAGCTGACGCCGGAAAAAGTGAGCACGCTCATGGCTCTATGCCTCGTCGATCGCACATCGGCAGCAGCACGGCAAAGGCAAGCGCAGCGCACAGTGCAAACGTGCCCGCGTCAAGCCGCATGTGCAGTTCAGGGTAGGCGTCGAAGGCCAGTGCCCCTGTCAGGCGCCCGACGAGCGCCAGCGCGAGCACCGCGGTGGCGGAAGCTGTAAACGCCAAATCGTGTCGTGACCACGGGCGCACCCCACGCCCGTCATGCCGGCGCAGATACCCGTGCAAACGCCATCGCTGGCGGCGATGTCCACCCGTGCTTGCCGCATAGCCGCGCAGCTCAAGCGTTGCAGCCACGTCCATCGCCCTGTCAAGAGAGCCTCCGAGCACAGCCGCAAGCAACCTCACCTGCCTCACCTGCCCACGCCCGCCGCGTGCCACAACATCGGGACGCG
>DATBPO010000127.1:0-6131 GCA_036561265.1 Solirubrobacteraceae bacterium
GGGACATGTCGTGGTTGGCGAAATGTCCTTCATCGGAGTGAATGCCACGATGCGCGATGGAATCAAGCTGGGTCCAAGGTGCGTGATCGGCGCGGGAGCCGTCGTCTTGAGAGACCAGGAGGAAGGCACGGTGCTGCGCGCCAGCGAGGCCCCCGTGCATCCCAAGAAGAGCTGGGAGCTGCGCAATTTCTGAGCCCTCCGCAGCCGACGTAATAACGCCCGTGGCGCGGTACTACGCCGAGAAGCTGGGCGCCCACGGTACGACCCCACGTGGCGTTGACTGGAGCTCCGACGATTCACAGCAGCTGCGTTTCACTCAGTTGCTGCGCATGTTGGAGGGTGATGCAGGGGAACCCACGGTGCTCGACTACGGCTGCGGTTACGGAGCACTCGCACACCGCCTGATCGCCGCTGGGAAGCCATTTCACTACGTGGGCTTCGACGTGTGCACACCGATGGTGGCGCAGGCGCGCGTGGATGTGCGCGACCCACGATGCAGCTTTACGGACAGTGAGATCGGTCTGCCTGTTTCCGACTACACCGTCGCGAGCGGCATCTTCAACGTGCGGCTCGATGCCTCGGAAGCGCACTGGAGATCACATGTCATTGCGACCCTCGCCACACTTGCGCGGCAGAGTAGGAAGGGCTTTGCCTTCAATATGCTCACCCGCTACGCCGACCGCGAGAAGCTGCAGGACTATCTCTACTACGCCGACCCCGGCGAGTACTTCAAGCTGTGCAAGGAGAGCCACTCACGCAACGTGGCATTGCTGCACGACTACGACCTCTACGAGTTCACCGTGCTGGTGAAGCTGGACAGCGAGCCCAGGTCCCTGCTCGAAGGCGCCTGAGACGCCCTCCGGCTGCCGCCCCCGCGGGGGCTTCACCCCTGATGCGCGCGGTACAGCCGCTCCTCGGTGGGCCGGTAGTACTCATCGCTGGAGGTCACCACGCGCGTGTACCAGCCCAGCAGCTGCTGCGTGCGCGGCGGCTGTTCAAGCACAAAATCGTCGCCCAGCGCGCGTACGTAGTCGATCTGCTGCTTGAAGAAGGAGCGCGTGAACATGTGGTTGATGGCCAGGCGATCGCGGTTTGTCATGTTGCGCCCGGCGGCGTGCCAGAGGGTCGAGTCGAACACGAACATCGAACCCGCGGGGCATTCCACGGAAACGGCGGCGCCCTCCATGTAGCGCTGTCCAGGCGTTCCCGGGCGCTGATGCGTGCCGGGGACCACCAGCGTGCCGCCGTTGGCGGCGCTGAACTCGTCGATCGCGAGCATCGTGTTGACCGATGCCATGTAGCCCTCCATGTAGCGCGGGAAGTCCATGTGGAAGGTGTACTGCAGGATCTCCCCCAGGGCGCCGTCGTAGGGCGGCAGAATGAGGCCGTTCTGCAAGTGCATGATGGCGGTGTCCGAGACGGTGTTATCGACGATCGCCAGGATCTCTCCCAGCTCCAGGAGCTCCGCGAAGACGGGGTCGTAGCTAAGCATCGAGCGCATCACCCCCACCTCGCGCGCGCGGTCCAGACGCTCCTGGCCGACCTCTTCCAGGGTTCGTGCCTGCGCTTCGTACATGCCCGCGCGAATGCGCTGCAGCAGCTCGGGGGAGAGGACATCGGTGACAATCCCCGCGCCCGTGTACTTCAGGGCGTCCAGAGTGCTCGGGAGCCAGTCTGGGTCGGTGCTCGAACAGATGGGCAGCATCGAGAGAAGCGTATTGACGGATGGAGGGTCGGTCAAGCGTGCCGGACGCGCTCAGTCAGACACACTTGTGCGCGAGAGAGCGCTCTCTGGCACACGCATGCGCGCGACTTGAGGCGGCCGGCATACCCTCGATATCTACCCTGATTCGGCTATGTCGAGCCTGCTTGCACCCGCTGAGGAGGCGCCGGCCGCGGCCGCAACTGGGCGCAGGGATAGCTGGACCCTCCGCGCCGCCGCAGCGATCGCCGCCCTGGCGCTGCTACTGACGTGGCTGGCCTCGGGCGTGACCGCAACGGTGCTACTGCGCTTCCTCGCCTACGAAGCGCTGTGGGTGGTGCTGCCCGGCTGCCTGCTCTACCTCCTGCTCAGCCCCCGATCCGGGGGACGCCTGCGCACGCTGGCCATCGGCTGGCCGCTGGGCTACGCCATGGAGGTGGGGGCCTTCGCGCTCACCGCCGCCCTGCATGTGCGCTGGGCACTGGTTTTGCTGCCATTGAGCTCGCTAGTGCTCGGCGGTCTCATCCTGGCGCAGGCTGGAGCACGAGAGCGCCTGTGGGGCGTTGTAGGGCGCCCATCCTCGTCCCCATCGGCGGTGAGCCTACTTCCACCGCTTGCGCTGGCTGCCGCGGTGACGCTCTTGGCCTTCACGTTCTTTGCCTCCTCTCCCCTGCCCGAACACGCCCGCAGCGTCTCCTACAGCGAGGACAACGTCTTTGACATCACCCTCGCCGGCGAGGCCCGACACCACTGGCCGATCACGGAGTCATGGATCGCGGGCGAGCCACTGCACTACTACACGGGTGTCTTCCAGCACGCCGCGGCGCTCAACCAGGTTATGGGCATCTCCCTGGCGGCCTCCTTCTTGCGGCTGCTGCCGAGCACGATGTTTCTGATCGCCGCCCTGCAGCTGTGCGCCCTGGGGTCGACCCTGGGCCGTTCACGCTGGATCGGGCCGCTCGCGGTTGGCCTGCTGCTGCTGACCCAGGACGTCAACCTCAACCCCCTGAAGTCGCTCGTGTTGCAGATCAACCCCTTTACGCAGTTCTCTCTGAGTCCCAGCTTTGCCTTCGGCGTACCGTTCTTCCTCGGGGCCTTGCTGCTCATCCAGACACGCCTGGTCGTGCCCGCGCGGCGTGTGGAGATCACCGCCTCGCGCGCTGGCGGCGGGAATGAGTCCGCTTCGCCTTCCCGCGAGACCGATCGCGGGCTCCAGACCGCGGGGCTGCTCCTGATGGTGGCCGTCTTCGTGGCGGGCCTGGCCTCGGCCAAGGCCTTCGGCGCCTTTGACTTCGTGGGCGGTCTCGGCCTCTACTGGCTGTGGTTAACCGTACGCGGTCGCAACTCGCGCATGCTCACCTACTGCGTCGCCGTGGCGGGGGTGGCCGTACTGGCCATCTACTTCCTGATGATCGCCGGCGGCGGAGCGGCCACGATGGGCGTGCACCCGCTGGCGTTCCTGCAGGAAGGCAACACCCTGGAACGGGCCACGCATCTGGCCAAACGCATAGCGGGACCCTCGCTCTACCCCCTGGTGTTTGCGGTAGGTGGCGTGGTGCTCGCGGTGTGTGCCTTGACGCCGCTGCTCGGCGCCGGGTGGCTGCTGTGGCGAGAGCGGGGACTCCCGCGGGCCTGCGAGCTGCTGGCGTCGGTGTTCCTCGTGGGCCTGGCGGGATACGTGACGCTGGGAGCGCCGGGCGGCGTGGAGGGAGTGTTCTTCGTCTACGGTTACATCGCACTGGTGCCGGTGGCCGCGCTGGGTCTCGTGCGCCTGTGGGCCGACACGCCGGCGGCGGTCAAGCAGGGACTGCTGCGCATCGGCGCGGCCCTGTTCGCACTGGGCGTGCTGATCGCCGCGGTGTCGGCGTCGGTAACCCTCACGGGGCTGACCGAGAAGGCGTGGTTCGCGCTTGCCTACGGCGCGATCGCGGCCGCCCTAGTGCTGGTGGTATGGCGCTTGGCGCCCCGCTACGCCGGCTCGCTCTCATCACGCTGGATGCGCGTGGTGGCGTGCGCAATTCCCCTGCTCCTGGCGCTGGCACTGGTGAAGCCCGTGGCGTTGGCGGGTAGCGGCGCGTGGAGGACACTCGTGGGCAAGCCCACCTCGCTGGCCGATACGGGCACGGAATACGGCATGACCGCGCCGCTGTATGCGGGCCTACTGTGGGTGAGAGCACACACGACACCCTGCGATGAGCTGGCTGTAAACAACCACTACGACAACGCCAAGCACGAAGAGTCGGTGTACTTCTACTACTCCGCCTTCACCGAACGGCGCGTGTTCCTGGAGAGCTGGCGCTACACCGCCGGCGGGCAGACCGGCGGGCTGCCCTACCCGTGGCGCTTCGCGCTGAACCAGCGCGCCGTCGCACAGGCCGAACCCGAAGCACTGCGCGAACTGGCACGGCGCGGCGTGAGCTACGTGCTGATCGACAAGACCCACGTGGGGGCGCCGGTTGGGTCCCGGGCCGGGCGGGAAGCAAGTCATTTGCCGGCAAGCGTCAGCCGGCTGGTGTTCTCCAACGGCGCGCTTGACGTCTACCGCCTGCTTGACGCCAGGCCGAAGTGCTGAGCGATCAGCGGGGCCACGTCGCGGATGGCCCACTGAGCATTCTGTGCCTCACCCACCGGCCTGCTGCCGGCACCGTTTAGATCGATGCCGCACAGGATCAGCGCTCCCAGTGAGTCATCGGCGTGCAGCGATCCATGCGAGCCGCCGCCGACGTGAGCCTGGCCACCCCAGTCCAGGAACTCGTAGCCGGGCGCGGCGGACAAAAGGACATCGCCGGAGGTGGGGCAGGTGAGCGCCGACCAAACACGCGAGAGCGCGTCGGGGAAGTGCGGCGCATCCAAACGGCCGTCGCGCAGCGCTCCATCGAGCACGGCGGCCTCGCCCTCGATGTCCCAGCCATAGCCGCGGGCATCCGTGATCTGGCCCCCGGGCGCAAAGCGCAGCTCGCCGATGGAGGGCCTTGCGATGACGGCCTCAAGCGGGGCCCCGTGAGCATCGAGTTCAAGCCACATCACAAGCTGCACGCCGTCGAGCTGCAGGCTGCGGCGGATGACACTCGAGCGCAGCGTCGAGCGGCGCTGCTCGGAGAGCACGTAGACCATCGCGGCGCGCTGGGTGGGACAGACGGCGATGCGTGGCTCGGTACGTGTGCGGCGTACGGCCGAGCTGACACGTGCGGCGGAACTGCCGGCGCCGAGCCGTGAGCCTGAGGGAGGAGCTATCTGCAGCTCATCGAGCGCCGCGTGCAGGTCGATGCTCTGCGCGATCAGCGCCTGGGAGTGATCGGCCATCACGATCATCGCGTGCTCCTCCAGGAAGGCGTCGAGTCCGCCGCCCACCGCCACCAGGCGCGCCAGCTGCTCGTCGGCGTGAGCCAGCGAATGCACCTGAGCCTCCGGCCCGTCCTTGTGCGAGCGCCAGTCGTTATCGGGTAGCGAGAGCAGCATGAAGTCGAACAGGTCGTGCTCTACGAGGTAGGCGCCTACGCAGCCGGAGTGGCGATCGCGCACCCCGGGCATGCCCAGGCCCGAGCGACAGCCCGTGGGGCGGCTGGAGAAGATGTCGGCGTAGAAGAGCTCGCGCGGGCCGAGCACCGGGTGGCGCACGAGCGTGGCGGCCAGGCGTGTGAGCGTGCTGTCGCGCTGGGGCTCGTGGCGGTGGCGCCCACGGTACATCAGGTAGGTGGTGCCGGCGGTGCGCACCCCGATGTCATCGAGCGCCTCGAAAATCGTCAGCGTCTCGCTCGCCAGGTGCGCGCGGTTCATGTTGTAGACCGTGTCGGTCAGCTGACGGGCGATGCCCATACGCTGCGAGGCACGGAAGCTCGAGCCGTACTCGATGTAGCGCTCCTCATCACGGTGGTACCAGTTCATGGCAGGGATGTGGTGGCGATCCTGGCCTGTGCCGGTGACGATCGAGGCGGCGCAGACGGGGGTGACGGAAGGGAAGGCCGCAACGCAGTCAGAGACGTAGCGGCCGCGGCGCATGAGCTCGCCGAGCACCGGCGCCTGCCCTTCGGCGACGGCGCGCTCGAGCATCGCCGGCGCCATCGCGTCGATCACACAGAGAATCAGCTTGGGGGGAAGAGCGCTGCTCACCGGCTGGCCGCGAACGCTAGCGGCCGAGGATGCGCAGGCCGGCGTACTTCTCGCCGGCGCGGCGGCGGCTAGAGAGCAAGAGCCAGGCGAAAGGCACTAGCGCGATGTAACCCAGCGGATGCAGCAGCGCGGTCAGGGCAGCGATCACAAGCGCGGCGCCGTCGACGTAGAGGGTGAGCGCTTCGCGGGCGCTGCGGTCCTCCAGACGGGCGCGCGCGCGAGCGATCAAGGGGCGCACCGCTGCTTGACCCAACGCCGCGGCGAGCGCACCGCCGATAAGACCCGGCCAGCTGGCATCGCCGTGCTCGCCCAGCGTGCC
>DATBPO010000128.1:0-7766 GCA_036561265.1 Solirubrobacteraceae bacterium
AGCCCGACCCGCTACCTCCCAAGGCATGCCCGAAGGCAAACATCAAGTTGCTGCCGCCGTCGCGCGCAGTCAGCAGGAGATCGCCTCGATGCGTCCCAAGGTAGCGCGGGCGGTCGACATCGGACGCGAGGCCGTCGAGCACGATGTGTTGCCTCGCGTGTCCGCTCAGACCAGGCGCGGAAAGCTCAAGGCTATGTCGCTAATCACCAGGAGCGCCGCGGCGGCCCGAACGAGATTGGCCCGGCGACGGCTCAAGCAGGAATCCGGCAAATGAGGATTCCGTTCGCGGCCGCCCCCGAGCGTGACGCGCAGTCACTTGCCAAACGAAGATCTGACCCCCGAAATTAGTGTATGTAATCCGTATGTTATCATTCGTATTATATGGGAATCCTGGTCCAGATCCGCGATGTCCCCGAGGACGTACACCACACGCTGAAGGCGCGTGCGGCCATGACAGGCGTTTCGCTCTCCGAGTACGTACGTGGGGTACTGGCACGATCGGCTTCGCGGCCGACGCCCGCTGAGCTTGCAGCACGCATCGCTGCCCGAGGTGCTGTCGCTCTCGATGAGCCCAGCGAGCTGGCCGTGCGCTCGATTCGCGACCGGGGCGAGTGACGGTTCTCGATACCTCCGCCGCCGTCGATTTCCTGCTCGGTATCGGCGTGGCGGACCAGGTCGAGGAACTGATGACGCAGGAGGGCGAGCTCAGCGCCCCCGACATCCTCATCTTCGAGGTTCTCGCCGTTCTGCGCCGCGAGGCGCTGCGAGGGACACTGTCGGAGACCCGCGCCGCCGGGGCTGTTGACGATCTGCGAGACCTACCGATCGCGCTGTTTCCATGCCTGCCGCTACGACGCCGCGCGTGGGCGCTACACCGCAACTTCACGGCAGCCGATGCTCTATTTATCGCCCTCGCCGAGCACCTGAGCGAACCGCTGGCGACCAAGGATGGAGCGCTTGCCGCCGAGGTATCCAAACACGCCCCAGCGGTGGTGCTGGCGCTCCATATCTGAGGCCGTGCTAGGTGGGCACTGCCGCGCCGACCCGCCCCAGCATCCTCGCCACCTGCGCCCGATGAAACCCAGCCCCGCCGAGCAGGGCGGCGTCGAGCTGGGCGCGCTTGTAGAGCCAGTGGATGTCGGCCTCCCAGGTGAAGCCGATGCCGCCGTGGGCCTGGATGGCTGAGGCGGTGACTTCGCGGCCGGCGTCGCTGGCGGCGGCCTTGGCCATGGCGACGGCCTCGGCGAGGCTGGCTGGGTCGGCGTCGGCGCTCCAGGCGGCAAAGGCCGTGAGCGAGCGGGCGCGCTCGGTGTCGAGCAGCATCTGGGCGCAGCGGTGGGAGACGGCCTGGTAGGAGCCGACGGGGACGCCGAACTGCTTGCGCTCCTTGACGTACTCGACGGTCATGTCGAGGGCGCGCTCGCTGACGCCTACGAGCTCCGCGGACACCGCGATCAGCGCACGGGCGATACCACCGCAGACATCTCCGGGCAGGGGCTCACCGGCGCCCTCGCCGCCGCTGACGCGCGCCGCGGAGCGTGTGGGATCGATCGCGTCCACGGCTCTCACCTCGGCCTTGCTTGCCGGCAAGACACGCCCGCTTTCGCCTTCGAGCAGCACAATCGCGCCGGCCTCGCCGCCGCCGATGACCAGCTCGGCCACGCCATCGCGCGCGACGCCTACCGCGCCCACCGTCTCGCCGCTCGCCAAGCCCGGCAGCCAGCGCTGGCGCTGCTCCTCGCTGCCCGCCTGCTCGATCAACGCCGCCGCCATCACCGTGGGCAGGAAGGGCACCGGGGCCACCACGCGCCCAAGCTCCTCGCACAGCACGGACAGCGCCACGACGCCCAGACCCTGCCCGCCGTACTCCTCGGCCACCGCGATCCCCGGCCAGCCCAGCTCACACAGCTCCCGCCATAACGCCTCGTCGCTGCTGCGAGCCTCGGCGTGCTCGCGCACACGCTCCCAGCGCGCCCGCTCGGCGAGCAGATCGCGCGCGGTGCGCTGGATCTCGCGCTGGTCCTCGCTTAGGCCGAAGTCCATCGCGACCTATCCCCGAGATGAGTCATGTTTGGAGTGCCAGACAGTGGCGCGAGCCGCGGCCCACACGGCGGAGCGAAGCGGAGCCTTTCCCTACCCTTTTCATCACGCTACGACCTTCAGACGCGGCAGGCCGAGCACGCGCTCGGCGACGATGTTCTTGAGCACCTCGGTGGTGCCGCCCTCGATCGTGTTGCCGCGCGCGCGCAGCAGCTCGTAGCTCCAGCTCGTGCCGGCCGTGAGCGCCTGCGGACCGACGATGTCGGCGGCGAGCTGCGTGAGGCGCTGGTTTGTGTCTGACCAGAGCCACTTGACAAGCGAGCCCTCGGGGCCGGGCTGGCCGTAGCGTTCGACGTCGGTGAGGCCCTTCCAGGCGAGCAGGCGGATGGACTCGCAGCGGATGTGCAGCTCCGCCAGTGCATCGGCGTAGCGGGGGTCTTCGAGCAGGCCGTTCTCGCGGGCGCGCGCGATGGTGTCGTCGAGCAGCTGGCGCAGGCGCACCTGCAGCGCGAAGCCCAGACCGGCACGCTCGTTCATGAGCGTCGTCAGCGCGACCTTCCAGCCGTTGCCCTCGCCGCCCACGACGTTCTCCTGCGGGATGCGAGCCTCCTCGATGAAGAGCTCGTTGAACTCGTCCTCGCCGGTGATCTGGCGCAGGGGGCGCACCTGCACGCCCTCCTGCTCCATGTCCATCAGGAAGTAGGTGAGACCCTTGTGCTTGGCAGCCTCCGAGTCGCTGCGCGCGACGAGCATGCACCACTTGGAGTACTGCGCGCCACTGGTCCAGACCTTCTGCCCTGTGACGACCCACTCATTACCGTGCTTGACCGCGCGCGTCTTCAGCGAAGCCAAATCAGAGCCGGCGTCGGGCTCGGAGAAGCCCTGGCACCAGATCTCCTCGGCGGAGAGGATCGGCGCGAGGTAGCGCTCCTTCTGCTCATCGCTGCCCCACACCATCAGCGTGGGGCCGCCCAACAGGAGGCCCAGCACGTTCGCTGCCATCGGCACGCGCGCGCGACCGATCTCCTCGAAGTAGATCGCCGATTCGGTCAACGTCGCGCCGCGCCCGCCATACTCCGCCGGCCAGCTGGGGGCCGCCCAGCCGGCGTCATACAAGCGCCGCTGCCAATCGCGGCGCCACGCATAGTGCGCGTCTTCGCCGCCCTGCGCGGGCTCGGGGTCGGGGGGGTTCGCGGCCAGCCAGCCACGCAGCTCTTCGCGGAATGCCAGCTCGCGCTCGTTGAAAGTCAAATCCATCTAGATCTCCTCGCCCAAGTCAACCCGCATCTCCGCCACGGTCTTCCCTACGTCTCCCGGCGCACCAGCGCGCTTGCATCGACCTCGTCGATGTTCGCATACCCGCTCAGGGCCATCGCCAAGTCCAGATCCCCGAGGAAGCTGCGCAGCACCTCGACGACACCCTCCTCGCCGCCCAGCGCTAGGCCCCAGATGTAGGGGCGGCCAAGCAGTACCGCGCGCGCACCTAGCGCGAGCGCCTTGAGCGCGTCGGCGCCGCTGCGGATGCCGCTGTCGAATAGCACCTCGCTGCGGCCGTCGACCGCCTGCACGACACCCGGAAGCGCATCAAGTGCACCCACGGCGCCATCCACCTGACGACCGCCGTGGTTTGAAACCAGCACCCCCTCCACCCCATGCTCGACGGCCAGGCGGGCGTCGTCGGGGTGCAGGATGCCCTTCAGCACGATCGGCAACTCGGTGCACTCGCGCAGGAAGGCGAGGTCCTCCCAGGTCACCGAGGGGTTAGCGAACTGCCACGCCCACTGGCCGATAGCGGCCTGCATGTCCTCCTCCGGGGAGACCTCCAGCAACCCGCGGAAGACGGGGTCCTCCAGGTAGTTGCAATTGCCCTCGCCCCACAAAAATGGCAGGAAGGCCTCGCTGAGATCTGCGGGGCGCCAGCCGAGCAGCCAGGTGTCGAGCGTCACCACAATCGCGCCGTAGCCGGCCTGCTCGGCGCGCGCCACGAAGCTGCGCGCGAGCTCGCGGTCACGCGGCCAGTACAGCTGATACCAGCGCGTGAGCTCGCCGGCCGCATCGGCGATCTGCTCGATCGTGTGCGAGGCTGCGGAGCTGGCCACCAGCGGCACGCCCGCCCGCGCGGCGCCGCGCGCCATCGCCAGCTCGCCCTCGGGGTGCGCCAGCGTCTGCACGCCGATCGGCGCCAGCAGCACCGGCGCCGGCAGCTCGGCCCCCAGCACAGTGCGACTCAGCGAGCGCTCGCTGACATCGCGCAGCATCCGCGGCAGGATGCGCCAGCGGTCGAACGCCTCGCGGTTGGCGCGCATCGTCTCCCCCAGGCCCGCCCCACCAGCGATGTAGCCGCGCGGGCCACGGCGCAAGAGGTTGTAGGCATCCTGCTCCAGCTGGCGCCAGTCGAGCGTGCGCGCCGGCCGCTGGTTGGCCATGCCGCGCAGGTAGATCTCGTACTGATAGTTGGCGTAGGGGACCGCGTCGCTCATCGGCGGTGAGACTCTATGCGCTCAGGAGCGCTTACGGCAGGACGGCGCTTCCGTGACAGCGCGGCAGCTGCCACGGTCCCGCCCAGCGGCGCGGCTAACGCACCCGCCACCACACCTCGCCGGTATCGCCGAAGCCCAGCGCGCGCTTGGTCGCTTCGGTGAGGTCGAATTCGCGCCCCGCCACGAAGGGACCGCGATCGATCACGGGGACTTCTACTTTGCGCCCGCGGTAGCGCAGGAAGACGATCGTGCCGCAGGGCAGGGTCTTGTTGGCGACGCCCTGCGTGGAGCTCGTGAGCGTGCCGCCGCAGGCGAGGCTGCCGCCGCCCCCGTACCACGAGGCGCCGGCGAGGTGGTAGGGGCCGTCGGGGCGCCTGTGGCGGCCGGCGGCCTTCGCCCGGATGGCAGACCGTGGGCGCTTGAGGACGACTTTTTCGACAATCGCATCCGCCGCGAGCGGCACAGCGGGCTGCACAGGTGGAACAGCTACCAACATATACGCGATGACCTCCTGGTCTCCGCCTACGGGGTTAGCTGTCGGGCTCACGGCCGGCTGGGCGCGTGAAATGGTCACGCGCCATCCGGGCGTTACGGCTGCAGAGGCAGCCGATTCGCCCCATCCAGAGCACACTCCTTGAAGCGCTCTGGCAGTGGGTCCCCCGCTCGCCTCCATCCACGGAGACGACTCGGCAGTTCATATATCCGTCGAGACACTAAGGGCTCCGCTACATAAGACAGTGTGATGGGGGTCACAGAGGGCGAAAAGCCGTATATCTCCGCGGTTACGCCGCAAATGACGTGTTTCCGACTTTGCCCCCGCCCTAGTTCCCAGGCTTCCGGCCCGCTCGCGTCCGGCGCGGTCGATACCGTTCCGATATGAGTAATCGTGCCGACTCCGCCACGGGCTGCCGCCCCTACGAGGCGTAGGAGACGAAGTCGCCGGTTCTGGCGTCAATCCTAGGCCCCGTCCTCGAGATCGGGGGAATACCTATCTTCTGTTCAGGTTTCTGCGGAGGGCTCGCGGGAGCATGGGCGCTAATGTGCGGTTGTAACGATGCCGAAATAGCCTCCAACGGCTTGGTTGGCGGCGCCTTAGGCTTCCAGTTCGGCTTGCCCCTCATGATCGGAGCTGCCATCCTCAAGGCGACAGGCTCACTGTGACCAATGCATAGAACACCCAAGTCCATCAGCGTGAAGCTGCTCGTCACCAGCGCGGTCATTAGCGTGATCCTTGTCTTGGCGAGCGCGCCGATCTGGGCCTTTTACCTCGCGGCTGCCGCAATTGGCGTGCTCTATGTGTCCATCACAGGCGCCCACCACCTGCACGGGCGGCCGACCATGGGGAGCATAAGCAAAGCGTTGCACTCCAGATCCCGGAGACATCGCGAGTACGAGTCTGACGAGACCCAGGCCGGCGAGCACTCGACCGCCGAGCATGTGGCCACACACATGTAGCCCAGTCGGCTGGAATCCCTTGCGGGAGACATGCATCAGCGGCATCGTGTTGTCCTCGCCATGGGCTGGTATGACTGGCAGATAGAGCCGACCTGCAAGAATCGAGTGAGATGGCCAACCCCGATCGCCTGACAGCGCTGGACACCGCCTTCCTGCACCTGGAGGACGACTCCACCGCGCATATGCACGTCGCCTCGGTGATGGTCTTCGAGGGCACCGCCCCGACGCCGCAGGAGCTCGTGCAGCACGTGCTGGGCCGCCTGCACCTGGTCCCGCGCTATCGCCAGCGCCTGGCCGATGTGCCCTTCGGGCAGGGGCGTCCGGTATGGACCGATGACCCCCACTTCAACCCCTACTACCACATCCGTCACACCGCCCTGCCCCAGCCAGAGGACGAGGAAACGCTCAAGCGGCTGGCGGGCAGGCTGTTCTCCCAGCGCCTCGATCGCTCCAAGCCACTGTGGGAGATCTGGTTGGTCGATCGCATGGCCGGCGGGCGCTTCGCGCTGATCGCCAAGACCCACCACGCGCTCGTGGACGGTATCTCGGGTGTGGACATCACGACGGTGCTGTTCGATACGAGTCCCGAGCCGATGCCCTCAGCGCGCCCGCCCGAACCCTGGACCGCGCGACCGCTGCCGGGGCAGGCCAAGCTGCTGGGCGAGGCACTGCTTGAGCGCACCACGGTGCCCGGCGAGATGGGGCGCGGCGCGCGCGCTCTCACCCGCCATCCCCGCCGGGCGCTGACGCGCGTGCGCGAGACGCTCGCGAGCCTCGGCGCCACCACGCTGCCCGGCATCGGGCACCCCGCGCCGCATACGCCCTTCAACGTCGACATCGGTCCGCACCGGCGCTACACCTGGGTCGACGCCGAGCTCACGCAGTTCAAGGCGATCAAGGATGCCCTCGGCGGCACGCTCAACGATGTCGTGCTGGCCGCGGTGAGCCTCGCCCTAGGCCGCCACCTACGCACGCTGGGCTACGACACCGAGGGGCTCGTCATGCGTGCCATGGTCCCCGTGTCGGTACGTGCCGACGCCGAGCGCGGGGCGCTGGGCAACCGCGTAGCAGCCATCTGGGCGCCCTTGCCGGTGGGCGTCGAGGACGCCAAGGAGACCTTCGAGCAGATCCGTCTGGCGATGGAAGACCTCAAGCGCTCCGGCCAGGCCGTAGGCGCGCAGATGATCACCAACCTCGCCGGCTTCGCGCCGCCCACGATCCTCAGCCAGGCCGCCCGTCTGCAGGCGCGCCAGCGCTTCTTCAACCTCGTCGTCACCAACGTCCCCGGCCCCCAGTTCCCCCTCTATCTGCTCGGCCACAAGCTGCAGTCGCTGTACCCCGTCGTCCCCCTCGCCCGCCGCCAGGCGCTCGGGATCGCCGTGATGAGCTACAACGGCCGCCTCGGCTTCGGTCTGCTCGCCGACTACGACGCGATCCCCGAGCTCGAGCTGATCGCCCGCGAGCTCGAGCAGGCCATCGCGCTCCTCGCCCGCGCCGCCGGCCTCCGCAAACGCCCCGCCCGCGGACGGTCGAGCGGACGGGCGAGCACGCGCGTCTCCGCGAGCACTTGAGCCACGTGCGCCTGGCTCTTTGCCGGAGTCTGGCGCAGATCGGGAGTGCATACCTAGCAAGCGCGGGGCTCTCAGGTCGCTGGGATCACCTCAAATTCGCTCATGTTGGTACCACAGGTGGTACCTCGGGTCCTTAAATGGTTGACGATAGCGCCGAACCAGATGCGGGCGTCTCGGTGGTCGTGGAGGCGAACGCGGCGGCCACCAGCTCGGCATCGCG
>DATBPO010000129.1:0-4348 GCA_036561265.1 Solirubrobacteraceae bacterium
GACGTCCTGCATGATGCCCCCGGCGCCGCACCCTTCACCCAGCTGCGCCGTCGAGCGCTGACGATCGCGCTGGGAGACTTGACGATCCCCATAGCCAGTCGCGACGACCTCATCAAGATGAAGAACGCCAGCGGCCGCGCAACCGACCTCGCGGATGTGGCAGCGCTAACGGCTCCGGAGATCACCGACGATTGAGGAGCTTACCCCTCGGTCTGCGCCTGGTCGATGTAGTGTGTTCCGCGCTACACTCCACCCATGGCCTCCGCCCCCCATCCGCTCTCGCTGAGACTGGGCCGCGAGGGAATGAGCGCACTGGAGGACCTGGCGCGCCGGCGCGGAGTGAGCCGGGCAGAGGCGGCACGCCAGGCGATCACGGAGACCGCGGAGCGGGAGCGCAGGCGCCGAGGGCTGGCAGCAGAGGCGAGGCGCCTGATGGCAGACCGTGAGTACGTGCGCGAAGCGCGCGAGGTGGCGGCGCTGATGGAGGAGTTGCGTGGTCCGGGGTGACGTCCACGCGATCACGCTGCCGGGTAAGCGCGGCCACGTCCAACAGGGACGCCGCTACGCGGTGATCGTGCAGGCCGACGACCTGCTGAGCCTCTCGACGGTGGCGATCTGCCCGACATCGCGCTCGGCGTTCCCGGCGAGCTTTCACCCGGAGATCAATCTGCTGGACCAACCCACCCAGGTCCTCTGCGAGATGGTCGGAGCGGTCGACGCCCGTGCGCTTGGCGAGCAGGTGGCCCACGTCGGCATGGAAGACATGCGCGCGATCGACGACGCGCTGCTGCTGGTGCTCGACCTGCCGTGATGACCGCAGCGGCAATCAGCGACAGCAGGCAACCGAGCGAGGACCCCTCTATTCTCGATGTGATGCGCGCGATGGTGTTCGACCGCGTCGGAACCCCGCTACGAGCAGCAGACATCCCGCGCCCCGAGCCGGCCCCCGGCCAGTTGCTGCTGAAGGTTCGAGCGTGCGGGGTGTGCCGGACCGACCTGCACCTGCTGGATGGCGAGGTGACGATCGACCGCCCGCCGCGCGTGCTGGGCCACCAGATCGTGGCGAGCGTGGAGCATGGGAAAGGATTGGAGGACGGGACGGCCTCCGGCCGTCTGGGTGGGTCGCGTGTCGGTGTACCGTGGCTGGGCTACACCTGCGGTGAATGCGCGTACTGCCGAAGTGGGCGCGAGAACCTGTGCCCGAACGCGCGCTTCACGGGCAGGGACATCGACGGCGGCATGGCGGAGTGGGCGGTGGCGGATGCGCGCTACTGCTTCGAGATCCCGGAGGGCTACCCCGACGAGCAGGCGGCGCCGCTGCTGTGCGCGGGCCTGATCGGCTGGCGCTCGTTGCGGATGTGCGGCGACGCACACCGTGTGGGCCTGTATGGCTTCGGCGCAGCGGCGCACATAATCGCGCAGGTGGCGAAGTGGCAGGGCCGCGAGGTCTACGCAGTAACGCGCCCGGGCGACGAGGCCGCGCAGTCCTTCGCGCGCGAGCTGGGCGCGGTATGGGCCGGCGGCTCCGACGAGCCCCCGCCGGCGCAGCTGGAAGCCGCGATCATCTTCGCCCCCGACGGCGCCCTGATCCCAACGGCCCTACGCGCCCTGGCCCCCGGCGGCACAGTGGTGTGCGGCGGCATCCACATGAGCGACATCCCCAGCTTCCCGTACGAGTTGCTGTGGCACGAGCGCAGCATCCGCAGCGTGGCGAACCTGACGCGAGCCGACGCAAGCGAGTTCTTGCAGATAGCCCCCGAAGTCCAGGTCAAGACCCATGTCACCACCTACCCCCTGGAGCAGGCCAACGAGGCCCTGGCCGACCTGCGGGCAGGCAGGTTCACGGGGGCGGCAGTGCTGGTCCCGTAAAAAACGAGGCGCTCGCTTTGAGATCGCAATTTGCGACCTCAAACACGGGTAGAGGCGGACGTCGCTATACGCCCTCTCTCTGTGCATCAGGCCCCGCCCATCATGTGCATCGCCGCCAGCCCCGCCCACCCCTCATACGGCGCGAAGAACTCCCGGACCTGGGCCTCCTCGGCGCGCGCGTGGGGATCGCCGCCGGATAACTGGCGCCCGACGAGCTTGAGGTAGCCGAGGTCCCCGGCGGGGATCTGGTCATGGCGCCCCTGGCCATACAGCGCGAGCATCTCGACGGTCCAGGAGCCGATTCCGGGGATGGCCCGCAGGCGCTGCCAGGCGCGCTCGTGGTCGGGGGCGTGCAGGTCGATGCGCCGGCGGGCGACTTCGCGGGCGGCGCGGACGAGGGTGCGGGCGCCGCCGCCGCCGAGGTCGAGCGATTGCAGGAGGGCTGGCGAGACGCCGGCGAGGGTCTCGGCGCTGGGCACGTCGCGCAGCGCGATGTCCTGCCGCGGCGACACCCCATCGCACCCGAGGAAGCGCGGACCGAGCCGCCAGACGATGCGCCGCTCGATGGCCGCGGCGCGCTCGAACTCGATCAGCTGCTCGCAGACGGCCCAGGCGAGGGCCTCGAAGGGCAGGGGGCGCCGACGGATACGCAGGTGGGCTCGGCGCCGCACGGAGTGCCCGATGAGGGGGTCGTCACGGAAGCGCTTGTGAAAGGGCCGCAGGTCGTCATCGACCCCCAGCGCGAAGCGCATACGCGCAATCCCGTGCTCGGCGGCAACCCTGGTATCGGCGCTGGCGCCGAAGAGGACGGCATCGGGCGCGGTCTGGGCGACGCGCACGACCACGGGCCTACCCTCGTAATGCAACAGCCGCGAGAGCACGCCGCCGCGATGACGCAGCACTCCGTCGACGCCGCCGTGCAGGGGCAGGCGAAAGGGCCAGGGCGGCCGCACCTCGTGGCGGACCTCCACCACGCCGTCCCCCACTTTCCCTCGCTCAGCCCTGCTCGCCGTTGTTCAGGAGGTGCACGTCGACGAGCAGCGAGCGGGTGGAGACGATCTGCAGCGCTTCGACACGACCGCCGCGCGAGCGGCGCAGCAGACGCCGGCGCGGCTGCCCCTGCGCAAGGGCACGGTTGTGGCGATGGTTCACCAGCCCCACGACAGCGGCGCCGGCAACAAACCCCCCGGCGGCAACGGCGGCGGCCTGCACGGCAGGCACCATCCCCCGAGCGGTGGCAGGGAGCATCGAGCGCGAGGCAACGATCACCTCCTCCTCGGCTTCCACGAGCAGGGCGTCGACTTCCTCGGTGATCGGCTCGGGCTCCTGATCGGACGGTTGATCTGGATCGAGGCCGTGCGCGTGCGGCTCGCTCACTCGATCAAGTGTAAAGAGCCCGTCAGACCGCTACGCCGGCCTCGGCGACGGCCTGCTCGACCGCGTCCCCATCGAGCATCCGCTCATACACCCGATACTTCTTGACGATCCGCCCCCCCATCGCTTCCATCCCGCGGTTCATGGCGGTGTTGGTCTCAAGGATCCAGCCCATCTCCCCACCCTTCTGCGGCCGCGCTTCGGCGGCGTCGAAGTGCAGCTGGTAGAGCTTGGCGGCGACGCCGGTGTGCTGGTAGGAGGGCTTGACGCCGAGCCAGCCGACACGCACGCGCGTCGTGATGGAGCCCTTGCGCAGGAAGTACCACCAGCCGAGCGGCAAGAGGCGCCCCTTCATCTTGGCGAGCACCTGATTGAGGTCGGGAATGGTGATGGCCATGCCGACGACCTCGCCCGTGTCTTCGCGCTCGGCGATCATGAACCAATGCTTGTCGAAGGCAAGCTGCATCTCTTGCGCGAGGGCGTCGAGATCCTTCTTGGAGTACGGCACGAAGTCCCAGTTCTCAGACCAGGCGGAGTTGTAGACCTCGGCGAAGGAGTCCATGTCCTTGCGCAGCTGGCGGCGGCGCATGGGGCGCACGCGGATGCCGTGCTCGCTCTGGGCCTTCTCGGCGAGCTCCCAGATGACCGGCAGCACGCGGTCGCGCTCGGTGACCTCGAGGTTCCACATGAAGAGGTCCATGGCCTTGACCAGGCCGGCGCCCTCCAAGAGGCGCTGGTAGTAGGGCGGGTGCCACGGCTGGTGAATCATGGGACGAACGTCGAAGCCCTCGATCAGGATGCCGCACTCGTCGTTCATGGCGAAGTCGGCGGGGCCGACCATGCGCTCGCAGCCACGCTCAGTCAACCACGCCTGCGCGGCGGCGAGCAGCGCGTCGGCCACCTCCTGGTCCTCCTCAAGCTCGATGAAGCCGAACCAGCCCCAGTTGGCCTGGCGATGGTCGTTGAAGGCGTGATTGATCTGCGCGCTGATGCGCCCCACGACGCGCCCTTCCCGGCGGGCGAGGAAGTAGGCGGCCTCGCCGTGGCTGAAGAAGGCGTTCATGCGCCGGTTGAGGAACAGGCGGCGCTCGATCTTCAGCGGAGG
>DATBPO010000130.1:0-2701 GCA_036561265.1 Solirubrobacteraceae bacterium
TGTCTCCAGGTCGCCGCTCACCTTCACATCGAGGTCCATGCGGCCGTGGCGCGCCAGCAGATCCAGCATGTGGTCAAGGAAACCCACGCCCGTGCTGCGACTGCCCACGCCGCTGCCTTCCAGCGTCAGCATCAGCCTCACATCGGTCTCGCCCGTCCTGCGCTCGATCGTCGCTGTGCGGGGGGCGCTGGGATCCGGGGGGCCAGTGGTTGTGCTCTGAGGTGGGGTCATTGCTCTTGATTCTCGCGCACCCGCGCCTCCATCGACTTGGCGTGCCACTCAAAGCCCTCCGCGCGGGCGATCGGCGCGCCCGCCCGGGCCAGCTTAGCCGCGCTCTGTGGGTCGATCCTCACCTCCGACATGCGCCGGCGGAAGTGGCGTACAGAGAGCCCCGACGCCCACCTCGCCGCGCCCCCCGTCGGCAGGATGTGGTTCGAGCCCGCCACATAGTCGCCAAAGGCCGTCGCCGAGTACGCACCCACCAGCACGCAGCCCGCGCTCTGCACCATCGGCGCCAGCGCCTCCGGCTCCTCCCCGATGAGCTCCAGGTGCTCAGGCGCAAAGGCGTTGGCCAGCTTCACAGCCTCGCGTGCATCTTCTGTCTGAACCAAGGTGCATCCCGCAAACTCCTGCTCGGAGCTGGCCGCGTGCGACCGTATGCCCACCTCCACGGCGTCGAGGGCGCTGCGCGAAGCTGAGATCGCCACCACGATGCTCCCCCGGCCGTGCTCTGCCTGTGCAAGCAGGTCCAGCGCCACAAGCTCAGGATCGGCGTCCTCGCCCAGCACCACCACCAGATCGCTCGGGCCGGCGAAGCCGTCGATGCCCACCAGGCCCGAGAGCTGGCGCTTGGCCTCCTGCACATACAGGTTGCCCGGCCCAACGATGACGTCGACGCGCCCGACTGACTCGGTGCCGTATGCCAGTGCGGCGATGGCCTGGGCCCCGCCCATGCGGTAGACCTTTTCCACCCCCAGCAGGCGGCACGTACCCAGGATCGCCGCGTCTATCTGCCCATCCCGGCCCGGCGGAGAGCAGACAGCGACATCAAGCACCCCTGCGGCACGGGCCGTGACGACCCCCATCACGGCGGTGCTCGGGTAGGCCGCCCGTCCACCGGGCACGTACACCGCAGCGCTGCCCACCGCAACCTCGCGCACCGTCACGCGGTGACCCTGAGGCAGCCTTACCGGCACATCCTCGCCTGCGCCCGCCGTGGCCACCTCGGCGACGTTGGCTATCGCGACCTGCAGACCCGCCACCACGTCCAGCGGCAGTTGCGTGATCGCCTCATCGAGCTCCTCTGTAGGGACTACGAGCGGGCGGGGCTCGCTGCCGGCCGTGTCATAGCGAAGGGTGGCTTCGAGTACGGCCCCGTCGCCATCGTCCTGTACATCCTGTGCGATCTTGCGCACTACCTCGGCGACAGACTCCCCCATCGGCACACGCTTGCGTAGGTGTTCAGCCGCGCCGCCGGGACCGCCAAAGCGCTCGACCGCCCCTTCCTCCCAGCGTTCAACCTCCACGCAGGCGCTCCAGCAGCCCGTCGATGGCCTTGGCCTTGAGCTTGTGCGCGACGGGGTTGGCGATCAGGCGGGCGGTGCATTCCAAGATCTCCTCGCGGATCACGAGATTGTTTTCGCGCAGCGTTGTGCCCGTCGCTGTGAGATCGACGATCGCCTCAACCATGCCCGTCAGCGGGGCAAGCTCCACGCTGCCCTTGACCTCCACGATCTCCGCCTGCCTACCCGTCTCCTCGAAGTGCCGCGCCGCAATGTTGGGGTACTTCGTCGCCACCCGCATCACCCCCAAGCGCCGCAGTGCCTGAGCGGCGGGGTCGGGGCCGGCGATCGTGGCCAGCACCATCGTGCAGCGCCCATAGCCGAGGTCCATCAGCTCATACACCTCGCGCCCACCCGCCTGCACTTCACCCGGCGCGCCCTGACCAAGCGCCTGCTCGGAGAGCACATCCTTGCCCGTCACCCCCAGATCGGCTGCGCCAGCCTCCACGTAGGTGGGCACATCAGATGGGCGCATCGTGATCACACCGATGTCCTCGAATAGCAGCTTGCGGTCGTTGCTGCTCAGCTCCGCTGTGTCGAGGCCGAGGCCGCTCAGCAGGTCCACAGTCTCCTTGAAAAGCGCGCCGCGGGGGACGGCGATGGTCAGCCCGTCAATCGGGGTCATCGCTCCGGCCCCTGCTCACGCACAGCGCCCTGGGGTGGGTCGTCAGCCAGCGCGCCCGTCCCCCGCTCCTCGCCGGTGAGGGCGATGTGCAAGCGGTCGATGCCCAACCCGAAGCCCACCGCAGGCAGCGCCCGGCCGTAGCGGCCCAGCAGCTCGTCGTAGCGTCCGCCCCCGCCCAGCGGCGCCCCCAAGGCAGGGTCGTAGACCTCGAACACCGCACCCGTGTAGTAACCAATATTGCGCAGCAGACCCAGGTCGAAGATCACGCGCTCTGCCACCTGCGGCGCCAGCAGCTCGTGCACCTGGCGCATGCCACTGGCAGCCTGCGCCGCCGGTTCGGGCAGCCCGGCCAGCACCTCTGGGCCACCGCGTCGCTGGGGCACGCTCAGCAGCAGCTGCGAGGACTCATCGGGCAGGCCGGATGCTGCAAGCAGCCGTTCGAGCTCGACGAAGTCGCGCCTAGCGAGGGTCGCCAACAGATCGGCGCGCGCGCGTTCGGGCACCTGCAGGCTGG
>DATBPO010000131.1:0-3706 GCA_036561265.1 Solirubrobacteraceae bacterium
GAGGTGGTGCACGATCTCCATGCGCCCGTAGTTGACGTAGTTGAAGATGTCGGTGAGGGCCAGCGGCGGGGAGAGGAAGAGCACGACATGCACACCGACGATCGCGGCGATCGCCCAGCGCAAAGGCAGGCGCGGAATCCAGCGCAGCCCGACCAGGTAGCCGCCGTACATGGCGAGCAGCGAGAAGGTGAAGAGGTAGCGGACGGCGTCGGTGGAGCGCGGGAAGCTCGGCCACAGCCCGCCCAATGGCCCGGCGAGCCAGCCGGGGAAGAAGTGGGCGTGGGTGGGCGGGAAGGTGGGGCGGTTGGCCGCCACGACCACGATCAGGGCACAGCCGAGCACGATGCTGAGCAGCGCCAGCGTGCCGATGGCGACCTCGCGGCGGGTAGCAGCCCGCGCTTGGCGCTCCTCGGAGGTTTCCCCCCGCCCCCGCCCCAGGCCGCCGGCGTCGCCGAGCAGCGGGGTTCTGAGGGGAAATGTGGAGGCGTCGCTGGACATGCGGGGTCTCGCGGGCGAGACCGCAAAGGTTAGGGCCTGCGGCTTAAACGGACCCTTAAACGACAGAACCCGCAGTGCGGGCTCTGCACGTACTTAGATCTAGGCTCTCTACAGAGAGTTGACGTTGACGGCCTTGGGGCCCTTGTCGCCCTGCTCGGCGTCGTAGGACACCTTGGAGCCCTCCTGCAGCGAACGGTAACCCTCGCCGTTGATCCCTGTGTGGTGGACGAACAGATCCTTGTCGCCATCATCGGGGGTGATGAAGCCGAAGCCCTTATCGTCGCTGAACCACTTCACTGTGCCGGTAGGCATGTGATATTTCCTCCACGGTACGTGCGTGCTGCTGCGCGGAGGACGCTGCTTAGAGCTTCGACCTGCGAGAGCCTGCACTACTTTTTCGCCGGCTCTTTGACCGGCCATACGCCTGTGAAGGTAGCAGGTCCTACTCGGTATGTGTTAGCAAGTGGTATATGAGCGCCGCGTCAGAGCCCTCGAACGCCGCATCGGCGCCCCGGCGGCCGCTTGCGATCTCGCGCCTTCTGCCCCCCGGCCCGCCCGCCACGGCGCAGGAAATCGTGCAGAGCTTCGGCCTGCACATCCCCACCGAGCAGGCTGCCGCCGCGAGGCAAGCCGCCTCCGAAACCCCAGGCCAGGCTCCTGGCGCAGCTCCGGAGCGACCGCGGGTGCTGCTGAACATGGTGAGCACGCTCGACGGCCGCGCCACGATCGGCGGGCGCTCGGGGCCGATCGGCGGAGCGGCGGACCGCGAGTTGTTCCACGCGTTGCGCACGGTTGTGGATGCGGTGATGGTGGGCAGCGGAACGGCCCGCGCGGAGCACTATCGGCGAATCGTGCGCGAGGAGTCGGCGCGCGCGTTGCGCAGGGAGCGCGGTCTGCAGGAGGAACCGTGGGCGTGCATCGTCTCGGGACGCCTGGCGTTGAGCGCCGAGGATGTGCCACTGCTTACGGATCCGCAGGCGCGCATAGCGATCCTGACCTCCTCGCAGGCGAGCCTTCCCGCAGGCGAGGCAGCGCACGTCGAGTACATACGGGCCGCACACGAAGGGCGACTGGATCTGCCGAGCGGGATGACACAGCTGCACGAGCACCTTGGCGTGAGGACAGTCCTGTGCGAGGGCGGCCCGCACCTCAACCTGCAGCTTTTGCGGGCGGGGCTGGTGGATGAGCTATTCCTCACCCTTGCTCCCAAGCTGGCCGGCGGCGACGCGAGCGGCGAGGCTTTGCGGATCCTCGCGGGCACGGATCTGGACCCGCCGGTGGAGCTGGAGCTGCTGAGTGCCCTGGAGCACGAGTCCCACCTGCTCCTGCGCTACGGCGTGCGCGGAGGCTGAATCACGCGACTTCAGGCTTCCTCGCGTTCAGGGCCGGTTCGACCGACCCCTCCCCGACGCGTGACGACGGCGACATTGAGCACGACGCTGTTGGGCACGTTGACGAGGCCGTCGTCGGTGGCGAGGGTGGTGTAGAGGAGCCCGAGCGAGCTGACGATGCCGTCGATCTGACCGGCGATCTGGCCACCCTGCAGGCGCACGCGGTCGCCGACGCGGAAGGGACCGGCGCTGAGCAGGACGGTGCCGGCGATGACGTTGCCGAGCGTCTGCTGCGCAGCGAGGCCGACGATGACGGCGGTGAAGGCGCCGCCGAGCAGCAGTGCCGCGGGATTGACACCGGCCACGTCGAGTGCGATGAGCAGCGCGACGGCCACTGTGAGCAAGCGGATGAGAAAGCCTACGGAGCCAGCGGTGGCGGGCTCCATGCGCCGGAAGAGCGCGGGCTTCAACCCGCGGCCGACGTCGCGCGCGATCGCCCAGCCGAGCACGAGCAGCGCGACGACGACGACGATCGCCAGTGGAGTTTCGATCTGTTCCAGCGCGGACTTGTCGATGAGGTCGCGGCGGTTGTGCCAGAGGACGACGATGGCCACGAACAGGACGGCGAGCAGCAGCGCCTCAAAGCGCGCCCGTCGCGCGACCCCGGGGCGTACCTCGTCGAGCAGGCCGACCTCCTCCCAGGACTGGCTGCGGGTCTCGAACATTTTCGGGGGCGTCTTTGGCAGGGGCATGTGTCTCGCTAATGATCTACGCTTCGGCGGCGATGAGTGCCGACACCTTGCGCAAGCTGGTCATCCCGGCGGTCGTCTTGGGCGTCGTGTTGCTGGTGGTGGCGGTCGTGTACTTCGTGACGCCGGAGCACTCGCTGCCTTCGTTCTTCCCCGGTCACGCCGCGACGGGGAGCGCGGAAGCCAACCATCATCACACCAAGCACGGCATCGCGGCGCTGGTTGTGGCGTTGGGATGCTTTGCCTTCGCGTGGTTTCAGACGGGACCGAAGACGAGTTCCGCCGCCGGGTCGAGCGCCTAGCCCGCGAACGCTGCCGCCGACTAGAGCGCCTGGCCGGCTCCAGCGCCTAGCCTTCGAACGCGAAGATCAGTGTGCAGACGGCGCCGAGCCCGATGCAGTAGATGCCGAAGGGCGTGAGGCGGTTGGTCTGAAAGAAGCGCAGCAGGAACTTGACGGCGAAGAAGGTGGTGAGCGCGGCGCAGAGCCCCGCCACAAGCGCGGGCCCGCGCACGCCGTTGCCCTGCGAGCCGAGCAGTTCCGGCAGTTTCAGCGCGGCGGCAGCAAGGATGATGGGCGTGGCGAGCAGGAAGCTGTAGCGCGCGGCATCCTCGTTTGAGAGCCCGACCAACAGCCCGCCACCCATGGAGAAGCCCGAGCGCGAGATGCCGGGGATCAAAGCGGCTGCCTGCGAGGTGCCGACGGCGATGGCCTGGCGCCAGCTGAGCTTGGCGATGCGGGCGTCGCCGTCACCGAGGTAGTCGCCGGGCCGCGGCGGGCGCTTGCGCAGGCGCTCGAAGAGCAGCAGGGCGACGCCATTGACGATGAGGAAGATGGCGGCCACGGCGGCGGAGGCAAACAGCGAGCGCAGGGGTTTCTCGAGCAGCAGCCCGATGAGCCCGGCGGGGATGGTGCCGACCACGAGCAGCCAGCCGAGGCGGGCGTCGATGTCGTCCTCACGGATCTCGCGCAGCTGCAGCGAGCGCCAGAGGCCCTTGGCGATGCGCACCCAGTCCTTCCAGAAGAACCCCAGCAGCACAAGCGCCGTGGCGAGATGGGTGGCGACAAGGAAGGTGAGGAAGAAGGGGTCGTTCTGATGGATGTCCCAGCCGGCGAGGCGCGGCAGCAC
>DATBPO010000132.1:0-3353 GCA_036561265.1 Solirubrobacteraceae bacterium
AACGCCTGGGCCGTGCGCGCCGGCGACGGCGTCGTGCTGTTCGACACCGGCATGCACCAGCCCGGCTCCATGGGCCATCTCGAACGGGCCCTTCAGATGTGCCACCTGCGCATCGAGGACGTCCGCCTGCTCGTCTGCACCCACGCCCACTCCGACCACTACGGCCAGGCCGCCACCATCGTGGAGCGCGCCGGCTGCGAGCTCTGGATGCACCCCAACTACCAGCACATGTCCCACTGGGTCAACGACACCGACGCCGCCATGTCCCGCCGCCTTGAGGTCGCCCGTCAGAGCGGTGTGCCCGAGGAGCCCCTGCGCCGCTACGCCGAGCAGCGCAAGGACCACGACACCGGCATCGCCGCCGTCATCGAGCCCCACCGCCACCTCCTGCCCGGCGTCACCATCGCCACCGACCTCGGCACCTGGACCGTCCACGAGACCCCCGGCCACGCGCCCTCCCACGTCTGCCTCTTTCAGCCCGAGCGGCGCCTGTTGATCTCCGGCGACCACCTCCTCGGGCGTATCTCCCTCTTCTTCGACTACGGCTACTCACCCGATCCCGTCGGCGAATTCGTCACCTCTCTGGATGTCGTCGAGCGTCTCGGCGCCCGCCTCTGCCTGCCCGGCCACGGGCGCACCTTCACCGATGTCCTCGCGCATATTCGCGGCAATCGCGAGCTCGTCTCCGAACGGGCACAGCGCATCCTCGACACCATGGCTGAGGAGCCCAAGACCGCCTTTGAGATCGTGCCCCAGATCTACGACGACGTCCCCTTCGTGCCCGCCACCGCGCCCTGGCTGTTGATGGAGACGCTCTCCTTTCTGTTGCACCTCCAGGTCACCGGGCGCGCCCTCAAGATCGCCGGCGAGCCCCAGCGCTGGGAACCTGCCTAGCCGCGCCGCGCGCCCAGGCTTTTTTTGACGCCGCGCCCGGCAAACCGGACTAGCCGCGCCGGCGTCGGTGCGCTCGGCACAGCTCGGCGTCGGGTGCGCGGCCCACACGGCGGAGCCCCTCTGGGGCGGAGCCTCTCAAAACAAATACCATCTAGGCATGCGCATCGACAGTTTGCTCGCCGAGCCCGGCCCCGTCTTCTCCTTCGAGTTCTTCCCGCCCAAGACCGAGCAGGGGGAGGACAACCTCTACGAGGCCCTCGGCGAGCTGCGCGAGCTCGAGCCCTCGTTCGTCTCCGTCACCTACGGCGCCGGCGGGTCCAGGCGCGCCAAGACGATCGAGATCGTCACTCGCATCAAACGCGACTTCGGGTTGGAGGCCATGGCGCACTTCACCTGCGTCTCCGCCACCGTGCCCGAGCTGCGCGCCACGCTCGATGAGATGCGCGATGCCGGCATCGACAACGTCCTCGCGCTGCGCGGCGATCCGCCCAAGGGGGAGGAGGAGTGGAGGAAGACCGAGGGGGGGCTGGAGTATTCGAGCCAGCTCGTTGAGCTCATCAAAGCCGACTACCCCTTCGCCATCGGCGCCGCCTGCTTTCCCGAGACCCACATTCACGCCCTCTCGCCCGAGGACGATCTGCGCCACCTCGCCGACAAGGTCCGCGCGGGTGTGGATTTTTTGATCACCCAGCTCTTCTTCGACAACTCGCTCTACTTCGATTTCCTCTCGCGCGCGCGTGAGGCCGGGATCGACGTGCCCATCATCCCCGGCATCCTCCCCATCACCCACATCGGCCAGCTCCAGCGCATGACGCAGATGTGCGGCACCTCCATTCCTGACGGCCTCGCTCGTGAGCTACACGCCCGCTCGCGCGAGGACCAGGAGCAGGCCGTGCGCGACTTCGGCGTCGCCTATGCGACGTTGCAGTGTGCCGAGCTCTTGGCGGCCGGGGCGCCTGGGATTCACTTCTACACCCTCAATCGTTCGCCCGCCACGCGGGCCATCCTCAGCGCTTTGAAGATCGCGCGACCCTGGGAGAACTCCATCTACGCCGGCTCTATCTCCAAGCCCTCCGCCACCCGCGGCGAGCCGTCCGCCGCCTCATAGCGCACATCCACCGAGTCGTTCTGGCGATACGTGCCCACGCCCCAAGCCCCCAGCAGCCAGCGCCAGCCGCTGATTTTGTCCTTGCGCAGGTCCTTTTGGAAGACCAGCGCGCCTTCGCTCACGCTGTAGTCGCGGCCCAACTCCTGGGGGACGCCGTTCAGGTACACCGCGTATGGCGGGCGCACATCGCGGGGGAGTCTTACCTTCGAGCGCGGCATCGTTGCTGATTATGAACCTGGACTTGTCGTGCCGGTGGAGACCCCGCCTGGCGTGCCGCCCCCCCGAGTCGATGATGGGCGACTGAAGAGTCTCCACTATCGCGTACCGTTCCCCTTCGTGAACGTCGAGGAGCTGATCGGGCGCAGAGTACACCTTGCCGGCCATTTCGCCGGCGCCGTACGGCTGGAAGCCGCCGAGTGCCTTGAAGGGAGTGCATTCAAGCTGCGCGTACGCACCGACGCAGGGTTGCTGGACGAGACCGTTCTCACGGAGGACGATCTCGCGGCTGGCGTCCTCGAGCCCCTCGACGAGCAAGCCCATCTGGTTCCCGGCGATCAGCTCTTCGACTTCGTGGAGGCCCGCCGCATCGAGCTCGCCTACGCGCACGACCCCACCTTCGCCGTCAGCCTCTCCGGCATCCGCGGGCTCCCGCACCAGATCGAGGCCGTCTACAAGCACATGCTCCCCCAGGCCCGCCTGCGCTTCGTGCTCGCCGACGACCCCGGCGCCGGCAAGACCATCATGGCCGGCCTGCTCATGAAGGAGCTGCACCTGCGCGGCGTCGTCGACCGCGTCCTCGTGCTCTGCCCCGCGCCGCTCACCGTGCAGTGGCAGGGCGAGCTGCTCGACAAGTTCGACGAGCGCTTCGAGGTGCTCGACTCGCACAAGGTCCGCTGGCAGCTCGGTGGCAACGCCTGGCAGCAGACCGCCCGTGCCATCACCTCGCTCGACTTCGCCAAGCGCGAGGAGATCCTGCCCGAGCTGTTGTTAGCCGACTGGGACCTCGTCATCATCGACGAGGCCCACAAGTGCTCCGCCACTACCCGCTGGGATCCCGCCGAACAACGCGACAAGCTCGAGCGCACCAAGCGCTACACGCTGGCCGAGGAGCTCGCCAAGCGAACCGAGCGCCTGCTCTTGATGACCGCCACCCCACACTCCGGCGATCCCGCGCGCTTCCAGTGCTTCCTGCGCCTGCTCGATCCCGATCAGTTCGCCGTGCAGGAGCTCGCCAGCGAGCAGATCGCAGCTGAGGACAGCCCCTACTTCCTGCGCCGCCAGAAGGAGGGCCTGCGCGACGAGCGCGGCGCGCCACTGTTCGTGCAGCGCGAAGTGCTGCGTCAGGAGTTCG
>DATBPO010000133.1:0-8144 GCA_036561265.1 Solirubrobacteraceae bacterium
CGCGGCTGTCGAGCTTGATCAGCACCGCCACCGCCGCCATCAGCGGCGCCACCGCCAGCAGCCCCAGCGAGGCGCCCACCAAGTCAAAGGCCCGTTTCACAAGCGCCGAGCTGCGCGTCAGGTCAAAGCGCCGCACCCCCATCACCGTGATGCCATGCAGGTCATCGAACTCAACTGAAGAGCCCACCACCTCCAAGAGGCGCGGCAGCACGCTCACCCGCACCCCCACCGCCTTCAGCGTGCGCACCAGATCGAGCATCTCCCCCGCATCCGCGCTGCGCGGCGCGATGATCGCCCGGTGCACATCCAGCGTGCGCGCCAGGTCGCTGATCTCTGACAGCCGCGGCATCGAGAAGGAGTTCGACGACCACGTCGCCGTCTTATCGAGGTCGATCTGCGCCACCATCTGCGCATTCACGCCGCAGTGCCCAACGAACTTGCCGCGGATCGCCCGCGCCGAGACCTCATCGCCGATGAACAGACATCGCTCCGCAGGCGCCATGCGCAGCGCCAGCCAGCGCGCCACCGTACGGCAGCCCAGCAGCGCCACCACCAGCACCAGCCACAGAAACAGCGCCTCGTGGCGGTTCAACGTGCCATCCACCAACAGCCCCCCCGCCAGCCACGCCACCAGCGCGCACAGCGTCCCCACGTGCAGCAGCTTGGGCGCCTCATCGAGCGTCGTCTTGCGCAGCAGCGTCTCGTCGCGGTCGTACAGCCCGAAGAGCTTGGCGAAGATCAGCAGGATCGGCAGCGCCGCGGCGCTCGCCCACGTCAGCTGCAGCGAGCGCGAGGACAGCGCCACCGTCAGCAGGAAGGCGCCGGTGACCGCGATCACGTCCGCCGCCAGCAGCATGCGGCGGAACAGCGCGTCGCGGCGCATACTCGCCGCGGGCCCCCGCGCCTCCGTGATCTGCGGTCCCCCTCCGGCGCGCCTGCGTGCCCCACGGGCGCCCCCCCGCGCCCGTGCTCCCCGTGTCGGCAGGCCCCCCAGCCCTCCAAGCCCTCGTAGGCCCCGCGTCGGCGCCCACGTCTCCTCGCTCCAGCCCAAGGCCTGCACATCCCTGTCCCTCAGAGCTCTCGCGGATAAAGCTTGCTCTTCAGGGACCTCGGTGCTGCCGATGTCGCTGCTCACTCTCCGCCTCCTTGCTTGGCGCTTCCCCCCGCAAGCCCCCGCAGGCTTGTGGTCCTACCAGAGGCTCCGGCACCCTCGCGCCTTAACCTCGCACGGAAAGGTTGCAGGTTTCGCCGAAAGATGCAAGCCCCCCGGAGGGTCGCAGTCTCCAAGCAGGCCAAACGCCCATACATTGGAAGGGCCGCAGACATTCGTCCGTGGCACCCGACAGTAGGCCACAGTTTTCATAGAGGGAATTCGGTGGCCTAGCCGAAGGCCGCCAGAGCCCGGGATGCCGCTGCCTCGGAGGACCCCGACAGGTGGGCGTCCGCTGGCTTGCGTCTACCCAGCGCCGCGCGGGCTGAAGGGCTGCTCCACGCCCAGCGTCTCCGGGCCCGAGAGCTCAAACGCACTGTGCAGCGCCCCCACCGCCCGCTCCACGGCCGCGCGCGGTATCACGCACGAGATCTTGATCGGCGAGGTGGAGATCATGTCGATATTGATGCCCTCCGCCGCCAGCGTCGCAAACACCTTCGCCGCCACCCCCGGGTGCGAGCGCATGCCCGCGCCCACGATCGACACCTTGCCCATCTCCTCGTGCGCGCTTAGCTCCGCGTAGGCATCGCCGCGCAGCGCCGCAAGCGACTCGCTCGCCGCGCGCAGGTCTTCGCGCGGCACCGTAAAGGAGATCTCCGCCAGCCCCCCCGCCGCGACCGGCTCGTTCTGCACGATCATGTCCACGTTCACGTTCCCCGCCGCCAGCGCCGCAAAGATGCGCGCCGCCGCCCCCGGCTCATCGGGCACCCCCGCCAGCGTCAAGCGCGCCTCGCTCACGCTGTGCGTCACGGCTGTTATCAGTGGCTGCTCCATCGTGTCGGCCTCGCCGACCACAACCGTACCGGGCTTCTCCGTGAAGGACGAGCGACAGTGGATGCGCACCCCGTGGTTGCGCGCATACTCCACCGAGCGCAGCTGCAGCACCCCCGCCCCCGACGCCGCCATCTCGAGCATCTCCTCAAAGGACACCTGCGCCAACAGGCGCGCGTCGGGCACCAGCCGCGGGTCGGCGCTGAAGACGCCATCGACATCGGTGTAGATCTCGCATTCGCAGGCGCCCAGCGCCGCGGCCACGGCCACGGCCGTCGTATCCGACCCGCCCCGCCCCAACGTCGTCACATCGCGCGCTTTGCTCATCCCCTGAAAGCCCGCCACCAACACGATGTGGTCCTCTCCGAGCGCCGCCTCGATGCGCTCCGCCCGCACATCCACAATCCGCGCCTTCGTATGCGACTCATCCGTCACGATTCCCGCCTGCGAGCCCGTCAGCGAGATCGCCCGGTGCCCCAGGTCGTTGATCGCCATCGCACACAGCGCGCACGAGATCCGCTCCCCCGTCGACAGCAGCATGTCCATCTCGCGCGCATCCGGCGTCGGCGAGACCTCTTGGGCCATCCCGATCAGCTCATCCGTCGTCTTGCCCCGCGCGCTCAGCACCGCAACCACGCGCTGTCCCGCCTCGCGCTTATCCACGATCCGCCGCGCCGCGCGCTTGATCCGCTCAGCGTCCGCCACCGAGGTCCCGCCGAACTTCATCACCACCAGCTCTGACACGCTCGGCAGAATAGCCCCACTGCACATCCGCGCCATGGCGCCATCATGGCGCTCGCCCGACACGCCCCTGATCAACTGCTGCAAGATTGGGAAACAAAAGAGCGATCTTTGCTTTGTTTGGCATTGTTGCAATCAAATGTGCAAAGGCTTTGTCGCCGCGTGAACAACTTGCCCTTCCTTTGCTCAGACCCGATCCCCCTCGTGCACCGGCAGGTAGCGACGCCCTCGCCGCTCTCCCTCAGCCCGCAGCAGGCCACGCCCGACCAGCTCGTTGAGAATCGAGCGAGCCCGCTGGCGGTCGACCTCTACGAGCAGCCCACGCACGTCGACATTGGCGATGCTGCCCTGGCGCCGAGCGTGATTGAGGACGGCCTGCAGTTGCTCATCCAAGGTCGTGGTCCGAGCGGTGCTCGCGGCAGAGCGACCGGGCACGTATCGTGCTCCCCGCCCCCGCCCCACAGCCCTCAGCAGTCCCATTGCCACGAGTCCCTGCAGCACTCCGCGACTGGCGTCCCGATCGAGGTTGCGCAGGTTGCGCAGGTCCTCATTGCCGATGGAGCCATTGCGCCGGGCAAAGACCAAGGCCACCTTCGCGTGTGCGCTGAGGTCGTGGTCCGCGAAGCGCGATATCCACAGCCGATCCTCGGCCGTAAACACCGTGGTGCCGAGTAGGCGCACCACGAACGAAGCCTCTCTTTCCAGGAACTGGGGGCGGCTCAGGAGCGCGTTCTCCATCTCAGAGATCATCCGCCCGATGCCCTGTCCGGCCTCCTCCACAGGCCCACGGCATTGACAAGCGCCTCGCGCACAGCTACAGGAGGAAACTCGGGCACCTCCTCGCGGACCAAGCCGCGAACCACCGCGTCGCGGCGCATCTCCTCATAGATACGCCGATCGGCCTCGCCTACGAGTTCGCTCAACGGACCCTCAAGCTCAGTCCGATCGCGCAGCTTGGGATCGCCGGCGAAAGAGCCGTCAAAGCGCAGGATGACGATGCCAAACCGGCGATTCGCCGCCTGCGGACGCCTGCCGAAGAGCAGCAGACAAGCTAGCCGCGCACGCCCCTCCATGGAACTCATTTCTGCGCACTTTAGGCAAACAAACGGATGGTTTGCCTTTGTTTCGCAATTATTGGCGTGCAGGCAAGAGCTACAGCGCCAGACGGCCCGCCAGGGCCTTGCCGAGCGTCACCTCATCGGCGTACTCCAGATCCGAGCCCACCGGCAGGCCGCTCGCCAGGCGCGTCACCTTCAGCTGCGGCTGGCGCTCACGCAGCACGCGCGCGATGTGCAAGGCCGTCGCCTCGCCCGTCGTCGTGGGGTTCGTCGCCAGCACTACCTCGCGCACGTCCTCCATGCGCGCAAACAGCTCGTCGATTTTGAGGTCCTCGGGGTCGATGCCATCGATCGGGCTCAGCGCCCCGCCCAGCACGTGGTACACCCCGTGGTACTCATGTGTGCGCTCCATCGGGATCACATCGCCCGGTTCCTCCACCACGCAAATCAGCGCATGATCGCGCCGCGCGTCCTGGCAGATGCGGCACCGCGCCTCATCCGTGAGGTTGAAGCACACCTCGCACAGCCCAATCTTCTCCTTCACCTCGCGGATCGCGTCCGCCAGGCCCAGCGCATCCTCGTCGGACGCCCGCAGCACATGGAACGCCAGGCGCTGCGCCGTGCGCTGGCCGATGCCCGGCAGCTTGGCCAGCTCCGTCACCAGGCGCTGCACCGGCGGGGCGTAGGACGTGCTCATCGCAGCCCTTCCAGCGGAATCCAGGAGGTGCTCAACGTCTCTCTTCCTCTACAGCCCCGGCAAGCCCATGCCGCCCAGGTCCATCCCGCCCGTGATGCCCTCCATGCGCCGACCCGCCAGCTCCTGCGCCGCGCGCAGCGCCTCGTTCGTGGCCGCCAGCACCATGTCGCCCAGCATCTCGGCGTCCTCCGGGTCGACCGCCGCGGGGTCGATCTTCACCGCCTGAATCACCAGATCACCGCTAACGGTCACGCTGACCATGCCCCCGCCCGCCGAGGCCTCGACGGTTTCCCCCTTGAGCTCCTCCTGCACCGTGGCCATATCCCGCTGCATCTTCTGCACCTGCGCCAGCATCTGCTGCATATTGGGCTTCCTCGCCGGTGGCATCCACTCAACCTTTCTCGCTCGCGCCCGCGGGGTGCCCCGCCAGCTCCTGCGCATCCAACTCCGTCATGAAGCGTGCCACCCACTCCTCCTCGCTGTAGCCCGCCCCCGGCACCTCCTCCAGCTCCCGCAGCTCATACGACAGCCGCAGCCGCCGCCCCGTCAACTCCCGCAGCACCCCCGCCACGGCCATGCGGTTGTCGGCATCCTCGGCTTTCTTCTTCATGAAGGGCGCCGATGAGTCGAAGGCCACGGTCAGCTCATCGCCCTCCAGCTCCACGGGGCGCGCGCCGGCGATGACGCTCCCCAGCAGCGCATTGGGCTTCATGATGGCCTCCACTACGGACGGCCACAGGGCCTGCAGCGCCTCCACCGAGTCGGGGGAGGGGGAGGGGGGGGTGGGGGCCGCGTGCTGCGCCTCCGGCTCCGGCGATGCGGAGACAGGGGGGACCGCGGTTCGTGCGGGGGCCGCGTGCTGCGGGGCAGGCTCCGGCGATGCGCAGACAACGGGGTCCGCGGTTCGTGCAGGGGCCGCTGGCGCTGCCGCGGCGGGCGGATCCGCCATCGCCGCCGCTGACTCGCATAGGACCGGCCCTGCGTCATCCCCCAACTCACTCTCCGCACCACTCGCCGCGCCCCCGTCGACCGGCACGCGGCCCACCCCCCCCTCCAAAGCCTTTCCCGCCTGCCCCTCCAGACGCTCGATCCTCACCAGCAGCGCCTGCCTGGAGGGATCGATCTCCGGCTTCGCCGCCTTCACCAGCGCCAGCTCCAGCTGCGTGCGCGGGTCCGCGCCGGCCTTGGTTGCCTCAAGCGCGCCGCCCAGCAGCTCAAGCAGGCGCACCAGCGTCGCCGGCGGCGTGCGCTGGGACTGCTCCAGCAGCCGCTCGTCCAGCTCGGGGGTGAGGCGCAGCTCCGCGGGGACCTCGCCGAGCGTGTTGGCGATAAGCAGCTCGCGCGCGCGCGTCTGCACGTCGCTGCTCAGTGCGCTCGCGTCGCGGCCCTGCTCCGCGCAGGTGGCCACGGCGCGCAGTACCGCCGGCGCGTCGCCCGCGCTCACCGCGTCGATCATCGCTTCCAGCAGCGCCCCATCCGCCACCCCCAGCACCGCCAGCACGTCCTCGGCGGCGATCGTGGGGCCGCTGTAGGTCACCAACTGCTCGAGCGTGCCCAGCGCGTCGCGGAAGCTGCCCGTCGCCGCGCGCGCCACCGCGGCCGCGGCCTCGGGCGGCAGCTCGATCGACTCCGCCGCCGCCACCCGCCGCACCACGCTCGCCAGCTGCTCGATGCTGGGGCGCGCGAAGTCAAAGCGATGGCAGCGGTCCACCACCGTCGCCGGCACCTTGTTGGCCTCGGTTGTGGCTAATACGAAGACGGTGTCCGGCGGGGGCTCCTCCAGCGTCTTCAGAAACGCATTCCACGCCGCCCCGCTCAGCATGTGCGCCTCATCGAGGATGTACACCTTCTTGCGTCCACTCACCGGCGCGTAGGCGACGCTGTCGCGCAGCTCGCGGATGTCCTCGACAGAGTTGTTCGAGGCCGCATCCATCTCGATCACATCAAGTGACGTCGCCGCCATGATCCGTCGGCACGACTCGCATTCGCCACAGGGCTCGATCGTGGGGCCGCGCTCGCAGTTCAGGCACGCCGCCAGGATCTTCGCCATCGAGGTCTTGCCCGTGCCCCTCGAGCCCACAAACAGGTACGCATGGTGCACCCGCCCGCGCTCCACGGCATTGCGCAACGTCCGCACCACCGCCTCCTGGCCCACCACATCCGCGAACGTCCGCGGGCGGTGGCGCCGGTACAGCGATCTCTGCTGCTCTGGCTCCGCGCTCACTTTGTTGAGTCTACCCGCGGGCCTCACGCGCCTCGCTGCAGTCGAGCGCGCCGCCCGCGCCGCCCTATCCCACCGGCCTGCGCCGCGCCATCCCACCGCCTTGCCGGATACCGTCCGCCCCCATGTCCGCGCGTTTGCAGCGCCTGCTCGCGCCGCTCGCCGTGCTCCTCGGGGCGGTTCTTTTGCGTCTCATCTCCGGCGTCGGCTTCGCCAACTACGACACCCTCTACGCGCTCCTCTGGGGGCAGCAGCTGAGTGGCGGGCATACCCCGCAGTACTCCATCCCCCTCGCGCCCACGCCCCATCCGCTTGTCGAGGCCCTCGGTTTTGTGCTCTCGCCACTGGGGGCCAGCGGCATGGAGCGCGTCACCGTCGCCCTCGGTTTTGTTGCCCTCGCCGGCTGCGGCTGGGTCGTCTATCGCCTCGGCGAGCTCTGGTTCGGGCGCGCCGCCGGGCTTGTCGCCGCGCTGCTCCTACTCACCCGCCTGCCCATTCTCTCCTACGGCGTCCGCGCCTATGTCGATCTGCCCTATCTCCTGCTCGTGCTCAGCGCGCTGCTCGTTGCCTGCTCGCCCCGCCGGGATGGGCGTGAGGACAAGGGCGGGGGCGGAAGCGATGCGGCGCACGGGCAGGGCGCGGAACCCCTGCCAGGCTCACCTGTGACGGTCCTCTCGCTGCTCGCCCTCGCCGGGCTGCTGCGGCCCGAGGCCTGGGCCTTCTCAGGGCTCTACTGGCTCTATCTCGCGCTGGGCCACCGCGCCTCGCCGCGCCGCCTGCTCGGCCTCGCCGCCCTCGTCGCCTCCGCCCCGCTGCTCTGGATGCTCAGCGACCTCCTCGTCACCGGTCAGCCCTTCTGGTCGCTCACCAACACCCGCCACACCGCGAGTGAGCTCGCCCGCAAGACCGGCATCGCCGACGTGCCCCAGTACATCCCCCGCCGCCTCGGCGAAATCCTGCGGCCCGCCGGGCTCGCCGCCGCCGCCGCTGGCGGTGTGCTCGGGCTCCTCTGGTTGCGCGGCCGCGTGCTCGTGGGTGCGCTTGCCGGCGTCCTCGCCGTGCTCGTCTTCGCCCTCTTCGCCGCCGCGGGGCTGCCCATCAACACCCGCTACGCCTTCCTCGCCGCCGCCATCCTCTGCGTCTTCGCCGGCGGCGCCATCTTTGGCTGGCAGCAGTTGCCCGCGGGCGACGCTCGGCGGCGGCCCTGGATGGCCGGCAGTCTCATCCTTGTGCTGCTGCTGCTCGTCACCGCCCCCGCTCAGTACCGCAGCGTCGACCATGAATTCGCAAGCCTCCGCCGCCAGCAGGTCATCCAGAACGACCTCATCGCGCTCGTCGATTCGCATGCCATCACGCTTGACTGCGCCGGCGTCGTCGGCGTCCCCAACCACCGCCCCATCCCGCTGCTCGCCCTGCGCCTCGACGCCAGCCCCGCTCGGGTGCTCA
>DATBPO010000134.1:0-1988 GCA_036561265.1 Solirubrobacteraceae bacterium
GGTCAACGCGCAGGGCGAAGCGGTGCCGGTGCGACTGCCGGTGACGCAGCCCAAGGCCGGCTACAGCGTCAAGCTGACGCTTGACCTCGGTCTGCAGCGCGAGGGCGAAGCGGCCCTGCAGCAGGGCATCGGCCTGGCCAACGCCAACGGTAATCCCGCCAACGCGGGCGCATTCGTTGCGCTTGACCCGCGCAACGGGCAGGTGCTGGCGCTGGGTTCCTACCCGCGCTTCGACCCCAACAAGTTCGCGCGGCCGCAGACCGAAGCAGAAGTCGAAAGGCTCGAGGGCATGAGCCATCACCGCCCCATCCCGGGGGTGCCGGCGCCGCTTGAGGATCGCGCCGTCAGCGGTGGCTATCCCACGGGCTCTACGTTCAAGCCGATCACGGCGATGGCGGCGCTGGAAAACGGCGTTATCACCCCCGGTGAAGCGCTGGGCGGCGGGCAGTGCATTCACGTCTCAACCGAGCAGTTCTGCAACGCCGGCAAGGCCGACTACGGCGCGCTCGACCTCGTCAACGCGCTGCGCGTCTCCTCGGACACCTACTTCTTCGAAGTCGGCGAGCGCGCGAACAGCCACGGCGAGATCATTCAGCGCGAGGCGCGGCGGCTGGGGGTCGGCGAGCAGACCGGCATCGACCTGCCCGAAGAGCTCACCGGCACCGTGCCCGACCGCGCCTGGCGCGCGCACGTGGCCGCGGAGGAGCTCAGCTGCGAGCACGCCAAGCACGTCTCCAGCTGCGGCATCTCCGACGGCAGGCCATGGAGCGTGGGCGATGACATGCACCTGGCCGTCGGGCAGGGCGATCTTTTGACCTCGCCGCTACAGATGACCGTGGCCTACTCGACACTCGCCAACGCCTTCACCCACCGGGGCTACGGCACGGTTGTGACCCCTCATCTGGGCCTTGAGATCGACGACTCACAGGGCGGGCTGGTTCGCACCCTGGGAGCGGCTCCCAAGCGCCACGTGCGCCTGAACTACAGCGATTTGAGCCTCGTGATGGAAGGCATCCACGACGCCACCAGTATGCCCGGGGGCACCTCCGCGGACGTGTGGAGCGGATGGAACCAGGCGCAGCACCCGGTGTACGGGAAGACGGGCACGGCCGAACGCCAGGGGCAGTCCGATCAGTCGTGGTACATGTGCTACATCGCCGATCCCACGCGGCCGATCGTGATTGCGGTGACGATCGAACAGGGCGGCTTCGGCGATCAGGCCGCCGCACCGGCAGCGCGACTGATGGCCTCAGAGTGGTTCGGTCAGGCAAAGAAGCTCGTCCACGGCGGTAACACGAGCTTCTGATGCGAACGCGAGCGTCGACCGGCGATCATCGGAAGCGCGCTTGCCGCGAGGGCGTGCGGGGGCGACGGCCGTGCCGCTGAGCCCCATACAGGCCCCCGAAGAAGCTCCCGTTGCGCCGGCGCGTCCCTGGCGCCTGCCGCTGGACCCTCTCCTAATGCTGGCCGTCCTTGGACTGGCGGTCTGCTCGGTGGTGACCCTCAGCTCGGCCACGCGCGACCTGGTGCCGGGCCAGCCGCGCTACTACGTCGATCGCCAGGCGATCTATCTGTTTGTGGGGGCGCTCTTGATGCTCGCGCTGTCGCGGCTTGACTACTCGCATCTGCGCCAGTTCAAGCGCGCCATCTATGCGCTCTTGATGTTCTCGATCCTCGCGGTGCTGGGTCTGGGGCATACCGCGCGCGGCTCACAGCGCGCAATCAGCCTGCCGTTCTTCTCCTTTCAGGCCTCCGAGCTAGGCAAGGTGTTCTTGATCGTGGCGCTCTCTGCGTTCGTGGTGGATCGCGCGCGCTACCTGCGCGAATGGGATACGACGGCGCGCGTGATGGTGGCGGCGCTGGTGCCGGCGGTGTTCGTGATCCTGCAGCCCGACCTGGGCTCGGGCATGGTTTATGTGGTGATCGCCATGACGCTGCTGTTCGTGGCGGGCACCTCTTGGAAGCAGCTCACTGCTCTGATCGCACTG
>DATBPO010000135.1:0-2338 GCA_036561265.1 Solirubrobacteraceae bacterium
CGGTTCGAGTCCGGTCGCCGGCTTTTCGACTGTAACGAGGCTGTCGCCGTCGGGTATCCAGCATATGGGCCCCGATCTCGCCGGCTTTCGTGCACACGCCCAGACGCGCGGCGTGAACCCGCTGCTGTACCTGGTCGTCCGGGCCGTGCTGCTGCCCTTCTTCCTCCTCTACTTCCGCCTCGAGCGCATCGGCACCGAGCACCTTCCGCGCAGCGGCCCGCTGATCCTGGCTGCCAACCATCGCAGCTTCCTCGATCCATTCGTAATCGGTGCGCTCACACGCAGGCCCGTCTACTACGTGGCCAAGCGCGAGCTCTTCGCCCGCCGCTGGCAGGCCTGGCTGCTCAATCGGCTGGGCGCCTTCCCCATCGACCGCGGCGCCGGCGACGAGAACGCGATGGCAACCGCCCGCGCGATTCTGGCACGTGGAGACTGCGTGGTGATCTTCCCCGAGGGCACCCGCACCCGCTCCGGTCCGCTCGGCCCACCGCACCGCGGCGTGGGGCGCCTGGCGCTCCAGACCGGCGCTTGCGTCGTGCCCGTCGCTGTGATCGGCACCGAAGACGTGCGCCGTGGGCTGCGCATAAGGCCGCGCAAGGTGCGCCTGCGCTGTGGCGCTCCGCTCATGTTCCACAGCTCGCCGAGTCCCACGCCCGAGGCGGCCTTTGGCGTCACCGAACGCGTCTGGAACTGCGTTAGCTTGCAGTGGGAGTGGCTCGGCGGCGAGCCAGCCCGGCGACGCGACTCGCCGCGCCACAGCGATCGACGCGAGATGCACGAGCACGCGCGGGCGGCCTGAGGCCAAGCACATGCGTCTCACGTGCAACGCGTGCCGCGCCGGAGGGAGCGGTGTTGCGGAGGTAGGGTGCCATGAGTGGGCGAGAAAGACACGCACAAGTCCAAGGCGCAACTCGATGAGGAGTTCTCAGAGCTCTATCGCGCGCATCTGCGCGACGTCTACAGCTACGCCTACTACCGCGTCGGCAATCATCACGACGCCGAGGACCTCACCGAGCAGACCTTCCTGCAGGCCTATCGCCATTTCGAGCGTGCCCTGCGCGAGTCCGACGGGCGGCCGCTGCGGCCCTGGCTCATCAGGATCGCCCACAACCTCGCCGCCAACCTCTACCGCGACCGCTCACGCAAGCCGGCCTCGCCGATCGACGACTCGACACCGCTCGCCGACGTCCACACCACCGAGGAGATCGTGGAGGAGCGCGAGGAGCTCAGCCGCATCCTCAGCGGCGTGCAGGAGCTGCCCGATGACCGCCGCGAGGCGCTCATCATGCGCTTCGCCCTGGGCATGGACAACCGCGAGATCGCACGCGCCCTCGGGCGCACCGACGGGGCCACCAAGGTGTTGATTCATCGCGCCATCAAGCAGCTCGAAGGGATCGTCAATGAGTGAGGCAGCAGCTCGAAGGGATCATCAAGGTGAGGCAGTAGTTCGAAGGGATCGTCAATGAGTGAGGCGGCGCCCAACTTCGAGGGTCTTCTGCGCCAGGCGCTGGCGCCGGTCGAGCCGCCCGAGGACCTCGCGCAGCGGCTGGAGAACACGCTCACCAGCATCACCGAGCTGGCCGCGGGAGAGCTGGAGGCGTGGGAGCTCTCGGCAATGCGCGATCCCCGCAACTGGGTGCGACCCGCAGCCGCGGTTCTCGCGGGTAGCACGGCGGGGGTCGCGCTCGTGGTCCTCCGCGCCCGGCGGCGAATTCGCTGAACTGTTCGGGGGAGCAGGTCCGGGGCATCAGTCAATCGTCTGCAATTGGTGATTCAATATGCGCAACGCTCGCGGATTCCCTGATCCGCGGCTGGGGTCAGTTGCGTATTGATGTCTGAGATGGCTCGCTACAAGCGCTCCGCCGACGCCGCGTCGGCTGCCCTGCGTCGGCTCGCCGACGAGGACCTCATGCAGCTCGTGCGCGAGAACGACTCCGCGGCCTTTGCCGTCGTCTATGAGCGCCACGCCGATGCCGCCTTCTCGCTCGCCTTTCGCATGTGCGGCAAGCGCGGCATCGCCGAAGACGTCGTGCAAGAGGCCTTCCTCTCGCTCTGGCGCAGCGGCGCCCGCTATGACCGCATGCGCGGCAGCGTACGCACCTGGGTGCTCGGCATCGTCCACAACCGCGCCATCGACGCCCTGCGCCGCGGCGTCGTGCACGATCGCGCCCGCATCACCGACGAGGGCATCGAGGAGCACCTCGAGGCGCCCGAGCGCACCGATCAGGAGGTCGGCCGCCGCGACGAAGCGCGCGAGATCCGCGCGGCGCTTGAGGAGCTGCCTCCCGACCAGAGCCGCGTCATCGATCTGGCCTATTACGGGGGTTTCACGCATTCG
>DATBPO010000136.1:0-7312 GCA_036561265.1 Solirubrobacteraceae bacterium
CCCTCGTTGAAGAACAGCACGCGCATGCTGCCCCCACCGTAGCTTCAGCTGCAGCGTTTACGCCCAGCGCTCGGCTGACGCGCCGGCTTCCCAGGCGCCCTTGCGACGGGGGTCCTCCAGCGCCTCCGGTCGTTCCAGAATCCAGCGCTCGTGCACCGCCGCCAGCTCTGTGTGCAGTTCCTGGTCGTCCGTGTACCGGTGCGGGTCCAAGGCCTCGGCGACGTCTACCCACGTGTGGTGGCCCTCGCGCCTGGCGCGCAGCGGCAGAATCAGCGCGTCCGCTTCGCTTGCCAACCTGGCGCTGCTTGAGGACAGCATCACGGGTTTGCCCAGGAAGCGGGTCTCCCGCGAGCCGGGCATGTCGAACAGCAGCCACACGAGCTCGCCCTGCCCGAGCAGCGCGCGCAGCAGCGGGAAGCAGCCCGTCGAGGGGATAACGTGCTCGCGTCGGGCCGCAGCGATCCGCCACCAGCGGGCGATGCGTCGACCCCAGTAGTCGTGGCTGGGCGGCTCGAAGAACCACGGCGCCGCCACGCAGAAGGAGCCCCGGCCGCGCGCTGCGACCACAGACATGGTCTGGAAGACCGGGCCTGTGTGGCAGGAGCTAAGCAGCACGCCGCGTCCAGCCGTCAGAGCTGCGTCAAGGTGCGCCTGCGAGCGCTCATCGATATCTGCCGTGCGCAGCGGCTGCCAGAACAGCACCCTGTGCACCTCGCTCTCGATCATGTACCGCCGCGCTAGCGACTCGACCTCGCCGGCGCGTTCGGTGCCGGCCACCACGGCAGCCATCGCCGCGCGCGCACGCTCGCGTTCATCCGGGTAGCGCTCCCAGGTTTGCGCTCCCCGCCGCTGCGCGCGCCTGACCGCGATGCGCGCCGGCAGCGTGCGATGCAGCCACGGGGCTGTGCGCAGGCGCACTCCAAGGCTGGCGGGCGGCACCGCGGGCGGCTGCGCCGGAAGCCGGGCGTGCGCCAGGGCGGCCGTCAAATCGGCAGCCGTCAAGTCGGAAGTCCGTACCGCGCTCATCGTCCTTCTGATCTGCACCATACGCGGGCTCGCAGGCGGCGAATGTGAAGGGTTTGTAATGGGTCTCATCTCAAGTGCGGCATCGGCAAGCCCGGTCCACCGCGTGAGGGTCGCGCGAGCCGGAGCACTACCTTTCATGGCTGCGTGCGCATCCTGGTGCTCTCAACGCTGTACCCGCCTGTCGCCTTCGGGGGCTACGAGGTCGAGTGCTCCGGTGTGGTCGAGCGCTTGCGCGAGCACCATGAGGTGCTGGTGCTCACAAGCGCTGGCGGTGATACCGGTCTCGGCCGCGACGATGACGCTTCCGAGCAGGCTCATGTGCGCCGTGAGTTGACACGACTCACCCCTGACTGGCGAGGGGCACTGCGGGCGCCCTGGGCTTCGCTACAGGCTGTGCGCGCCGCACGCCGGGCGCTCGCCTGGGAGCCCGACCTCATCTACTCCTGGAACGGTGCCGCGATCCCACAAGCCGCGCTGCGCGTCCTCGCCGACAGCGGCGTGCCGCTGGCCTTTCGCGTGTGCGAGCACTGGTTTGCGGGGCTCTTTACCGGGGATCAGTTCCTGCGCGAGCTGCTGCCGGATGGTCCGCGGGGTGAAGGTCGTGGATTGGCGCAGGTGGAGGGTCGCGGGTCGGCGCGGGCGGCTTGGGCTAGGGGCTGCCGGGCGTTCAATGCACTGCCCGCCCTGCGCCTACAACCGGACGCGCCCTTTCGCTGCGCGATCTCCTGGAACTCACAGGCGATCAGGCGCATGGTGCAGACGCCACCGTTTATCGAGCCCGTGCTCGAGCGCGTGGGGCACTCGGTGCCGCGCCACGGCGATCTCTACGCACAGGTGTTGCGGGATCCCGCTCCCGTGCCCGAGGTGGTCTTCCTGGGGCGCGTGACCCCTTACAAGGGCCTCTCAGTGGCGATCGAGGCGCTGGCGCAGCTGCGCTCTGAATTAGGCATTGACGCTCGTCTGATCGTCGTTGGCCCCGAGGACTCCGGTCACGGCGCCGAGATGCGCCTGCTCGCCGAGCGCCTCGGCGTCGCTGCGGCCGTGCAGTGGCGTGGTCAGGCCACCCCCGAGCAGGCAGCGGCTGTGCTTGCTCGCGCGCACGCATTGATCGTTCCTTCGATCTGGGAAGAGCCATTTCCGCTCGTCACCATCGAGGGAGCGCTTGCGCATGTGCCGCTTGTCGCCGCCGATGTCGGTGGGATCGGCGAGGGGATGCACGACGAGGAGCACGCCCTGCTCTTTCCCCGCGGCGACGCACGGGCTGCTGCCGCGGCGCTAGCCCGCGTGCTGGGCAACGCGGACGGTGAGACCGACGCGCGCGTGGCGCGCGCCCACGAGCGTGGACAGGCGTTCAGGCTGGGTCCCTATCTCGATGAGCAGGAGCAGTTCGTGCGCGACGCCCGTGTGGCGCTGCGTGGAGGCTGATCAGAGGAACTCCGCGAGCTCGCCATTGTCGACCCCGGGGATCGCCAGCGCGCGGATCATGCGCTCGGCCACTTTGCGCCAGGTGAACAGGTCGGCGTTGCGGCGGGCGAGCTCACCCAGGCGCCGCGCGGTGGCGGGGTCGGCGAGCTCCAGCATCGCCGCCACGATCTGCTCGGGCTGACGTGGGTCGACCACCAGCCCGCCGGGTCCGATCATCGTCGCAGCGCCGCCCTCGGTGGTGCCGATCGAGGCGATCCCGGCGCCGCCGGCCTCGACGTAGACGATCCCCGCCGGTTCGTGTAGCGAGGGCATCACGAAGGCGGTGGCTCGGCGGTAGAGCTCGGCCATGCGCTCGCGGTCGCTCGGATCGACCAGCGACAGCCGGCCATGAGCAACCACGCCGGGTTGATCGATGCGGGGATGGCCACCCACGACGTCGAGCCGAGCCTGCGGATGCTGTTCGCGCACGCGCGCAAACGCCGCCAGTACAGCCGGCCCGTTCTTGCGTTGCCAGTCGACGCCGACGAACAGGTAGCGCGGACTGCTCCAGTCGCGCAGGGCAGTGCCTGCTGCCTGCTCCGCCCTGGGCGTCGCGTTCGGCGTGGCCGCGTCGTCTGCCGCGGGTGCGTTGTTTGCCGTGGGCGCGTCGTGGTTGCGCCCGAGCCCCACCGTGAAGACGCGGCTCGCGGGAATCCCGTAGTCGCCGACGATGCTCTGCGCCACCCAATGCGTGGAGCAGCAGCAGGCCACGGCGGCCTCGTAGACCCCGCGCTGACGATCGGCGTAGCGTTGGATGTCGCGCTCGCTGAATCCCTGCAGATGCGGCCAGGGATAACCGCGCCAGGCCTGCAGCACGGTGGAGTCCTCGAGCGTCGCAACGCGGCAGCTCGCGGGCAGGCGCATCTCGCTGCCGCGTTGTACGACTCCGTCGAGCGCACCGGCGGCTGTCAGGCGTCGGCGGATCGTCCATTCCCGCGCAGCGATCGTCGGCCGTCCCAGTTGGGCTGCACTGTGGGAGCGCTTGATTGCGCCGCGCAGATCGCGCAGATCCCGGGGGCGCAGCCGCATTGCGGCACTGCTCAGGTGAGCTACCCTGCCCAGGCGCGGACCCAGTTCGCCGCTCAGCGGAACTGCCTCAGCCAGGATCTCGTCCATAGCGTGTAGCAGTGAGGCTGAGGCGCCTGAGCCGGCCTGCATGTCGCTGGGGTCCACGGCGTCAGCTAGGCCGATTCGTAGCGTGCTGGGAGAGCGCATGATGCGCCTCAGCGTACCCACGCTCGGGTCTTCAGCGCTGCAGGAAGACGTCGGCCTTGGCTTCGCCGCTGAGGCGTCGCAGCGTGCTGACGCTGACGGTGGCGCTGGCGGGCGCGCGGAAGCGCGCGACGGCAAAGGCTTCGGTGCGGTGCACGTCAACGAGATGGAAGCCGGGCGGGGGGGTGCTCGGCACCACGGGCGGGTACGGCGCGTGACCGGTGTGCTGCGTGCGCAGCGCAACGAAGGCGACTTCGTGCGTGGCGGTGCTAGCGGTCGTCAGGTTCTGACTTGAGGGCATGTAGATGTAAAGCGGCGAGGAGCCGTGTTCGGGGGCGACGATTACGCGGTCCGCGGCGGGCGCCTGCAGCGTGCGCGCTACGCCGCGCCAGTCATCGCGCTGATAGCCGGGGGTCGTGTCGATTGCGAAGATCACGAGCAGCGAGATGGCACACAGGCCGGCGCCGAGCAGCGCGCCGCTGCGCCCGGCGCGCACGATGCCGAGGCCCGCGGCGACGAGCACGGCGGCCACGGGCCAGGTGGCCATCACGTTGCGGCCGTTGAAGATGTCGAGCGCGTGTGTTAGCGCGAGCAGCGCCGGCAACCCCAGGGCGGCCACCATGACGACCGCCACGTCGCGCGCAAGGCGCTTCTCGCGCTCCTCGCCGCGGCGGATCAGCAGTACGATGGCGCCCGCCGCGAGCAGCCCCGCGAGCAGCGTGGAGTAGATCTCAAGCGGGCCGTACAGCCCGATCAGGTACTGCTTGGGCACCTGTGCCAGGCGCGAGAGCAGCGAGCTGCTCTGGATCCAGTTGGACTTGCCATCGGCGCGCTCACGCAGCGCCAGTGGCACCAGCGCGAGGCCGACCAGCACGACCGCGCCCGCCGGAATTGCCACGCGTCGCCAATGCAAGCGCCGCGCGAGGATCACGGCCTCGGGTATGAACAGAAAGACCGCGAAGTAGTGCGTCAGCAGCGCCAGAATCGACAGTCCCGACCACAGCGCGAGGCGGTGTGTGGTGGGCTCCTGCAGCGCGCGCTGCCACAGCGCAAAGGCCGCCGCGCTGAACAGGATCAACAGCGCGTAGGCGCGCGCCTCCTGGGAGTAGTAGTACATCGCGGGGTTGACGGTGGTGAGCGCCGCCGCCCACAGCCCGATGCGCGGCGAGAACCGCCGCCCCGCCAGATACATCACGGGGATCGTCACGGTGCCAATCAATGCCGAAAAAGAGCGGAAGCCGAGCACGCCGGCGCCGAACACCTTCGTCCAGGCCCACACCAGCACGTAGTACAGCGGCGGTGCGGACTCGCTGGAGGGCAGGTGCGAGAGCAGGCCGTCCAGGCCGCGGTGCACGAGGATCATCGTCGCCGACTCGTCCAGCCAGATGCTCTGCACGTCCAGCGTCGCGAAGCGCAGGATCGCCCCCAGAGCGGTGAGGGCGAGGATGATGGCCGTTGCGTTCAGCCGTGGAGATCCTTCTCCAGTGTGCGCCTGGGAACCCTCGCTGAGCGTCGAGCCGGTGGGGGTTCCGGGCGCTTCGATCGTGCCCACCGTTTGATTATCACAGTTGGCGCAGGACGCCGTCTGGGTACAACAGACCTGAGAGTCAAGGGCGCGGTCAGCGCGACCGATATGTCTACGGTGGCTTCTCGACGCCGATCCGGACGTATGATGCAACAAGTGAACAGCCCAACCGCGAAGGTCCGCTGACCATGGCTGGACAAGACCCTGCGCTCGAGCGTCAGACCGCCCCTACCATCTCGCCCTTTGAGCTGCTGGCGGTGCTGTGGCGGCGCAAGCTCATCGTCGGCATCGTCTTCCTCGTTAGCATCTCCGTGGCCACCGCCCTCTCGCTGCGCCAGGCCAAGCAGTACAGCTCGACCGCGCAGCTGCTGTTCCGCGAACCGGGCTTCGCGCAGGCGCTGTTCGGCAGCGGGCTCTACCAGTCGGGTGCTGAAGAACCGCAGCGCACCACGCAGACCAACATCGATGTCGTCACCTCGGTCAGCGTTGCGGCGCAGGCGCAGAAGCTCCTGCACTCCAGCGAAGCGCCTGAATCGCTACTTGGCTCGGTCTCGGTCTCGCCCAGCTCCAACGCGAACATCGCCGACATCCAGGCCACGCGCTCGTCGCCAAACGAAGCAGCCGCGGTAGCTAACGCGTTCGCTGCCGGCTACATCACTTACAGGCGCGAAACCGACAGGGCGCTGGTGGCCCAGGCCGAGGAACTCGTCAGCCAGTCGCTGGCCAACGCCACCCCGGCGGAAAAGCCCAAGCTCGAAAACAGCCTGCGCCAGCTGCGCGTGCTGGGGGCCTTGCAGACAGGCAACGGCGAGGTCATCGCCAAAGCGACGCCGAACGGCAACGCCGTGGCCCCAAAGCCCAAGCGCGATGCCCTGCTGGGCGGGGTGATAGGGCTGTTCCTCGGCTGCGGCCTGGCGCTGCTCATCGACTTCCTCGATCGCAGGCTGAAGACTCTTGAGGACATCGAGCGCGCCTACGGCGGCTACCCCGTGATCGCCAGCATCCCCCAGACTCGCCCCCAGCGGCCGGGATCGGTGGCCGCGCAGCTGGTCGGACCGGCGGGCGAGGCATACCGCATGCTGCGTGAGAGCCTGCGCTTCGTCGACCCAACCGGTGTGGCGCGATGCTTCGTGATCACGAGCGCCGAGGAGAGCGAGGGCAAGAGCACGGTCGCCGTCAATCTCTCGTGCGCGCTTGCCGCCGTGGGTCGCAAGGTGGTTCTCATCGAGGCCGACATGCGCCGCCCTACGGCAGCCGCACAGCTGGGGGTGGCGGCAGATGCTCCCGGCCTCTCGGACCTGCTCATCTCGGCAGGCGATCTGAGCGACTACCTGATAACCCGCCCTGGGGAGCCCAACCTGGCAATCCTGCCTAGTGGCGTTAACCCCCCCAACTCCGCCGACCTGCTGAGCGCGGGGCGGATGTCAGGGGTGGTCGCCAGCGTCCGCGAGGCCGCCGAAGTCGTGATCATCGACTCGCCGCCGCTACTGCCAGTTGCCGACACGCGCGTGTTGATTCAGCTGCCCGAGATCGACGGGTTAATCCTCGTCGCCCGCGCTGGGGCGAGCCGCCGCGATCGAGTCCGCTCAGCGCGGCGGAACCTCGAGCAGAGCGCAAGCAAGGTCTTCGGTCTCGTCGTTACGGGAGTGACGGGCTCGCTCGACGGCGAGTACTACTACAGCGAGACGCCGCGCGGCCCCGGCGCCAGCAACGGCACTCGCGGCGGAGTCTCTCGCCCCAAGGTCTCCACGCCGACCTGAGCAGCAGCAGCGCCCGCTGAATGGGCCGGCGCGAGCTGGTTTATACGCACTGAGAGTACACCTCCCATCGCGCCCAGCAGCAGATCGATCTGCGCCCAGTAGAAGCTGTCGTAGAACGCCGTAACGACCGCCATGCCCACGATGCCGAGCGCCAACGCTAGCTCGAGTGGGGGATTTATGCCGAAGCGCAGGCAGCGTAGCAACAGCGCGAGGGCCACCATGATCGGTATCAGCGCAGCCCCCAAGCCGATCAGGCCCATGTCCACGGTGACCGACAGGTAGCCGTTGTCGATCGCCCCGATACTCGTGCGGTTGGCTGCTTCGG
>DATBPO010000137.1:0-2944 GCA_036561265.1 Solirubrobacteraceae bacterium
CCGACGATCCCTTCGTCGTCGGCAACCCGGGCTGCGACGACGGCAACCATCCCAATGGGCCGTCGGACGGAGAGCTCATCGGTGGCCTGAGCCACGAGCACAACGAGTCGATCACCGATCCGATCCCCAACGACGCCTGGACGGACGGCGCGGGGCCGGGTCATGGCTTCGAGGTCGGCGACCTCTGCGGCGGCCAGATGGGTACCCCACTGGGGCTGGCACCCAACGGCGCCAAGTACAACCAGGTGATCAACGGCCACTTCTACTGGTACCAGGAGGAGTGGAGCAACCAGACCCATTCGTGCCTGCAGCGGCTCACGCCGAGCCCGGCACGGCCGCACGCGAAGTTCACGGTCACCGCGGGCTCCGGGCTGACCCTGAACTTCGACGCCCGCGGCTCAGGCGCGCCGGGCGGTGTTGCTGAATACGTCTGGCAGTTCAACGACGTCTTCGGCGCAGATACGATCGAGCAAACGACGCCGACCATCTCGCACACCTTCCCCTCCGCAGGCGCCTACTCCGTCGGCCTGACCATCATGGGCCAGGACGGCACGTCCACGGGCAACGGTGGCATCGTCACCACAGGTCAGAGCGGGACCACTCCTGGCTTCATCTTCGGGCCGAAGTACGCGCCGGCAGGAAAGCCAGTGAACTTCTCCGCGCTGGGTACTGTCAGCGCGCAGCCGGTGATCACATACCTCTGGGAGTTTGGTGACGGTACCACCGGTTCGGGCCAGTCTCCGACGCATGCGTACAGTCGGCCGGGACGGTACACGGTCACGCTGGTGATGTTCAGCGGCGTCGGATCGGCGTTCCCCGGCGCCGGCGCCGGCCCCGTTTCCACGCAGTCACTGACGGTAACCGGGTAGCTATTGCGGACCCGCCCGGGCTTATCTCGAGGAACTCCGCCCGCGGCGCGCCTGACCAGGTCAACTGAGCCAGGCGCGCCGCGCGCGACCGCGCGTCGTACGCGTTCTTCAGGACACGGTAAGCGTCACGTTTCGGTTAACGGAACCACCTGCCTATCGGAGCCGTCCAAAGGATGTAACGACTGCACGAGGGGAACCCACAGTGTTGTTTCACAGTTTTGCCCGATGCCATCGGATGATGGCAGTCGCAGTGGCGGTAATTGTCGTCAGCATTATGACGTCTGCCGGGTGCGGGACGGCCGCGTCCCACGCTAGCGGCCCCGTCGCTGGCGGCCCTACGGTAATCGTGGTGCACGATGACGCCAATGGAAAGGCGGTGTCCACTAGGGCTGGAGATCGGATCGAGCTGATTCTCTCAAGCAGCTACTGGCGCGTGACCGGCAGTTCGGCGCCAAGTGTACTGCGGCAGGATGGACCATCCGTGCTGCTATCCAGGCCGAAGAGCTGTCCCGACATACCCGGCCTCGGCTGCATTCCCTTGCGGGCCGATTTCACTGCGCTCACCGACGGCAAGGCTGTGATCACGGCCGAGCGTTCTGCCTGCGGTGAGGCTCTGCGGTGCAAGCCGGACCAGACGCGGTTTACTGTCACCGTCGATGTGCGGGCCTAGAGCTCATCGGCAGGCTCGCGGTCATTCGCGCCTCCGTGGCGGCTGCTACCGTGCTGGATGCGTTGCCCGATCCTCGCCGCGCGCAGACGGTTGACACCTGCTGCACGAACTCCCGCCCCGGGAGTGTCGACGAACCGAGGGAATGTGCATGCCTGGGATAAAGAGAACCCGGGCTTCAAGGCCGTCCAGCGGGCCGGGATGTTCGGCCTGAAGCCAGAGGCCATCGCGGCAACAGCGGAGACGCTGCTGCTCAGAGCCAGGTCCATCGACCCCATGGGGCAGTTCTACGAACTGGTTCGCCAGGCTCACCCCAGCACCTGGGTCGGCCTTCGCGGCGACGCGCTGCTCTCCATGGACTACCGGGTCGCCGCCGAGATCCTGCTGCGCACGCTGGAGGATCTCGGCCGTGGCGACCTGTCCGCACGCCCGCTAAGGAAGGGCGGGATGTACGGGTCAGTCCTCGACGAGCGCCTTCAGCCCGAACCGGAGCGACTGGATGAGATACTCGCCAGCCGGGGCCTGTCGCCGCGGCCGGCGGTCCTGCTCGTCCTCGAGGGCGAGACGGAGATGCTCCTGATGCCCCGCGTCCCGGCTGAGGTCTACGGCAAGCCTGTCCCGCCCACCCTCATCGAGCCGGTCGACATGAAGACCATTGACCGGGACCTGGACCTCCTCGTCCGCCACGAGGCCGGCCCCAGGCTCGGCGACAATCTGACCAGCGACGTCGTCCCCCTCGCCAGGCCGCCGTCAAGGATCCTCGTAGCGGTCGACCCGGAGAAGAAATACGCAGACAGGACAGGCGTCCGGCGCCAGCGCGACCTGCTGGTCCGGCGACTGCACGAGGCACTGCCCGCCGGCATGCGGTCAGCTGCGGCCATACGGCAACTCCGCCATCTCGTACACGTTGTCACGTGGGGAACAGCGCCGTGGGAGTTCGCCACTTCACTAACACGGAACTGGCCGAAGCTATCATGCGGCGTTCCGTCCTGCCTCCCGGCGTGACGCGCCGCAGCCTGATCACCGGCCTCGCGGCCGAGCGGAAGCTACGCTTGAAAGACGGGCCTGAACACAGTCCAGACCACAACGGTTTCGCACAGCAAACGAGTGACAGCGTCCAGGCTCAAAGATCGATGCTCCTATGTCTTGTCAAGGCCTGTTTCGGTTGGCATGGCTGGGCATTTTCGGGGCTGGGTGGATTTGCTTTCACCGGGGCCTGCTGGGTGCGGACAAGACAGGGAGGGGCCGCTCCGGGACGGAGGGCAGGCTCTTATGAGGTCACGCGGCCAGCAGGCCAGGGGTGGGGTCTGATCTGCTCCGAGCTTTCCGGACAGCGGATTTTGAGTTAATTCACGCTGCGGACTGCCGTTCCACGTATTCGTCGTGGACCTGTTGCGGGGTCCGGTAC
>DATBPO010000138.1:0-15610 GCA_036561265.1 Solirubrobacteraceae bacterium
CGCCGGGAAGCTAATGCTCACGCCATCCAGGGCATCGACGGCCGCCTCGCCCGTGCCGAAGCGCCGACACAGATCGTGCGCGCTGACCATCTCTGACGCCCCCACCCTGCCATCGGTGTTATCCACTGAAGGGCAGTCTAGAGGCTCATCCTGCCAGTGTCAGCAGGTCGTCTAGATGCTCATACCACCAGTGCTCGCAGGTCGTTTAGAGACTCACCCCACCAGCGCCCGCAGCGACTGGCGCAGCGAGTGCGTGGTCTGCAGCACCGCAGTCGGCTCATAGCCACAGTGGGCCATGCAGTTCGCACAGCGCGGATCGCGCCCGCGGCCGTACTTGCTCCAGTCGGTCGTCTCGATCAGCTCCCTGTAAGTCTCTGTATAGCCGTCGGACATCAGGTAGCAGGGACGCTGCCAGCCAAACAGCGAGTAGCTGGGGATGCCCCAGGCGGTGCAATCGAACTCCTCCCGACCTTCGAGAAAGTCGAGAAACAGCGGGCTGTGGTTCAGGCGCCAGCGCTTGCGCCGCCCATCGGCGAAGGCCGAGCGAAACAGATCGCGCGTCTGCTTGACGCCCAGGAAGTGCTCCTGGTCGGGGGCCTTCTCATAGGCGTAGGCCGGCGAGATCATCATTTCATCCACGCCCAGGTCGTCGTTGAGGTAGTCGAGCACCTCGCGCACCGTCTTGGGGGAGTCGTGGGTGAAGAAGGTGGTGTTGGTGGTAACCCTGAAGCCCCGCGCCTTGGCCGCCTTGATCGCAGCCACGGCCTTATCGAAGGTGCCCGCGCGCTCGACCGAGGCGTCGTGGCGCTCGCGCAGTCCATCCACATGAATCGCCCACGCGAAGTAGGGGCTGGGCTTGAAATTGTCGAGCTTCTTCTCCAGCAGCAGCGCATTAGTGCACAGGTACACGAACTTCTTGCGCTTGATGAGCTCCGCGGCGATCACGTGGATCTCGGGGTGAATCAGTGGCTCGCCGCCGGCGATCGAGACCATCGGTGCGCCGCTCTCCTCGATCGCCCCGATCGCCTGCGCCACCGGCATGCGCCGGCGCAGCGTATGCTCGGGGTGCTGGATCTTGCCGCAGCCCGAACACGCCAGATTGCACTGGAACAGCGGCTCGAGCTCGACGATCAAAGGGAACTTCTCGCGGCGCGCCAGGCGCTGGCGAAACAGGTACCAACCCATGCGCGTGCCCTGTCGGAGGGGTACCGCCATATCGACAACCTTAGGGCACCCATCCATGGAGCGCCGCATTAGGGCACCCATCCATGGAGCGCCGCCTTAGGGCACCCATCCATGGAGCGCCGCGGCGACCCGCTGCAGCGTTGCAGACGCGCGCGCTACGCCAGCGACAGTCAACAGCGGGCGTGTGATCTCACGCTTTGGCGTGTCGCTCAGCACCCGCACTACAGCAAACGGCCGCCCAGACGCTGCCGCCGCCAGCCACACCGACTCCATGTCAACTGCGACCGCTCCTTCCTCGTGCAGCTTCACTCTCCTCTGCCCCATGGCTGGACGCGCCACCGAGGACACCATCCCACGACACACGCTGAGCCCGCTAGACCCGAGCACAGCTGCCAGGGCATTTGCATCGGTACACCGCACCCGCGTTCCTTCAGGTCCCCTCACCTCGTCTGCCACAACGACTTCTCCGACCTCGCTGCCCGGCGCCAGTCCTCCGCCGAAGCCGAGGACGAGCAGCGCCCTGCCGGGGTCATCGATCAGGACTGGAACGGCAGCGCGTGCGCGACGAGGACCCACGCCGGTCCGGTGCACCCGCCCAGGAGGCGCTCCACGGGAGATCATGTAGGCCTCCAGCCGCAGCGGGGCCGCGATCAACAGGTCGCTCATGCCCACATGGAAGCCGATGTCGCGCCCGGCGCTCACAGCATCCGTTCCGCCGGGTGCTGCTCGGGTACGCGGCGCCGGCCGAAGAGAGCGCGGGCGATGACCAGAACCTTCTCGCGCACCGACAGCGTGGTGCGCGCGGCGAGCGCGCGGTCGGGGCGCTTCTCGATGCGCCCCAGCAGGCGCTGGTAGATGCCTGTCATCGCCAGCACGCACGCGGCACTGCGCCGGTCGAGCAGCAGCAACAGCGGCATGCCACGATGAAACCAGTCGCGCGAGCGCAGGACCTGAAAGCGCATGAGCGCATACAGCTGGCCCACATCGCCACCGTCGAAACCGGCGATCACCGCGGGCTCTGCTGTGCTGCCCTCGCGCACCAGTGTCGAGAGCGCGTGCACATCGAGCGCGCCACCGTCGCGCAGGTGGTAGCGCACGAGCTCCTGCGCCGGCAGATAGACGCGCCCGCGCTGCACGTCCTCGCGCAGATCGCGCACGATGTTGGTGAGCTGCATCGCCACGCCCAGATCGTCGGCCAGCTGGGCAGCCGCGCGCGGATCGCGACTGCCGAAGATCGCCAGGCACAGCCGTCCGATCGAGCCGGCCACGCGCCGGCAGTAGAGCAGCAGATCGTCAAAGCTCTCATAGCGGGTGCCCACGACATCCATCCGCACGCCCTCGATGAGATCCTCCAGGGCATCCAGCGGCAGGCTGAAACGCGCATGCGCGTCTGCCAAAGCCACGATCACGGGATCGGAGGTACCCGCCGTCCCCGCGCGCAGCTCCTTAAGCGCAGCCCTGGCCAGATCGAGCCGCTCAAGCTTCTCCGCCGCAGGCAACGTCCCGTCACCGATGTCGTCGACGCGCCTGGCAAAGGCATACACGGCGCACATCGCACGGCGCTTGTGGCGCGGCAGCAGGCGGATGCCGTAGTAGAAATTGGCCGCCGCGGCGCGGGTCTGGGACTCGCAGTCGCGGTAGGCCCGCGCAACGCCGACTCGCATCAGTGCCCGCTCACCATTAGCGCCCGCTCACAGCGTCCCAGCGCCATGATCGGGAAAGTCAGTCGGTAGAGGTGGTAGTTGATGTAGTAGTCCGAAGGGAAGCCGGTGCCAGTGTACTGCGGCTCATCCCAGCTCCCGTCGGCTTTCTGGGTCTCGATCAGCCAGCGCAGCCCCCTCTGTATCACCGCTCCGCGCTCGCCCGCGGCGTGCAGTGCGAGCAGCGCCCAGGCCGTCTGTGAGGCCGTCGATGGACCGCGCCCGATCCACGCGGGGTCATCGTAGGAGCGCGGATCCTCGCCCCAGCCGCCGTCTTCGTTCTGGTGCGCCGCAAGCCACGCCACGGCACGGCGCACACTCGCTGCGGCGGGAGTCACACCGGCGGCGATCAGCGCGGGCACCGCCGCGCCGGTGCCATACACGTAGTTGACGCCCCAGCGCCCGAACCACGAACCGTCGGCCTCCTGTTGCTCCAGCAGCCAGCGCAGCCCCGCCTGGGCGACGGGCTCGCGCGCGAGCCCCAGCGCCGCCAGCATCTCCAGGGCGTGCGCCGTGACGTCGGCACTCGGCGTGTCGATCACCTCGCCGAAGTCCAGGAACGGCAGCTCGCGCACCAGCGCACGGGTGTTCTCGGCGTCGAATGCACCCCACCCTCCGCCGCTGCTCTGCATCCCCTCCACCCAGCGCGTGGCTCGCTCGATCGCGGCCTGTGCGCGCGCCTTGCCGGCCGGCGTCGTGCGCTGCAGCGCCAGCACGACCTCTGCGGTGTCATCCACATCGGGGTAGTTGACGTTGGCGAACTCGAACGCCCAGCCGCCCGGAGCCAGCTGCGGACGAGCCACGTCCCAGTCGCCGCGGACCGTCACCTCCTCATCCAGCAGCCACTCCCTGGCACGCGCCACAGCGGGATGCTCTGCGCCCATGCCGGCGTCGGCGAGCGCGAGCAGTGCGAGCGCGGTATCCCACACCGGTGACTGACACGCCTCCAAACGGCGCACCGAGGGATGCTCGATCATGAAGCCCTCTATACCCTCGATGCCGCGCCGCATCACGGGATGATCGAGCGGGTAGCCGAGCAGATGCAGGGCGATCAGCGAATACACCCATGGGGGCTGAATACCGCCCCACGAGCCGTCAGCCTCCTGACGGCGCACGATCCAACGCTCGGCGCGCCCCAGTGCCAGCCGCCGCAGCGGCGCCAGCGGCCGGCGCTCGTATACGCGCAGCGTGCTGTCCAGGCGCGCGAGCCAACGGCCTTTACGCGAGCCTGCCGCACGCGGCGCCCACGGCGCAGGGCCGTGCAGCTCCTGCAGGTCAAAGGGGAGTCCGTGCACCGGGCGGAGTGCGATCACGAGCGAAAGCGCCACGATCGTCTGGCGCGCCCAGCACGCGAAGTCGTACACGTTCAACGGCACCCACGCCGGCAGCAGCACGATCTCCGGCGGCAGCGCGGGAATGCGCTCCCAGGACCACAGCCCGAACAGCGCCAGCCACACGTGCGTGAACACACGCGCCTGCTCCAGACCGCCCTCTGCGCGGATGAACTGCGCGGCGGCACGCATGTGCTCGGCATCGACCGAGTCGCCCACCAGCCGCAGCGCCCAATATGCCTCGATCGTGGTCGACAGATCGCCCGGGCCACCGTGGAAGTTCGTCCACGTCCCGTCTGCGCGCTGCTGTGAGCGAATCCACGCCGCCGAGCGCTCGCTCTCGGCCTGCCGGCGAATCCCCAGGAACTCGCGCAGCAGCATGTCCTCGGCGTCCATCGTCACATTGGTCTGCAGCTCGCCCTTCCACCAGCCAGCAGGATCCTGCAGCGAGAGCAGGTGGGTGCAGGCTCGCTCCAGCGTCACCTTCGCGTCGTTTGCAATTTCCACGATCGGCGCCATCGCCGACAAGCTAGAACTTTTTTCGCTCCGAGGCGTGCGCGCAGCGTCGCGCCCAGCTCGACCGCTAGCGCACGAGCACCTCCGGATGCGCTTCTGTGATGACGTGGCGGCGCAGGGCCGCCTCGGAGACCGGACGCACGAAGGGTGCTGCGAAGCGGTAGAGAATCAGTCCGTGGATGTCGCGGCGCGCCACCAGGTGAAAGCCGGGGACCGGAGGCAGACCCGCGCCTGCACGCAAGGGCGCGTAGCCGGTCTCATCGATTTCGCTCGTGGTCACGCTCGTGCCGCGGGCGAGGTTGTGTAGCCGCGGCAGGTAGTACTCCAGCGGAGCCGCACCCAACTCGACGGTGGTGATGACGTGTGGTGAGACAATCGCCTGGGCAACGCCGCGCCAGTCGCCGCGCTGTAGGCGCGGGCTGAGATCCACGTCGATGGAGACCGCCAGGAACGCCAGCGCGAGCAGGCCGGCGATGACCATGCCCGTGCGGCCAGTGCGCTTGGCGACGGTGACCACGGCGATCAGGGCAGTGAGCGGGATCATCGCCGCAACCAGGTTGCGCGGTGCGAGGTAGTCGGCACCGAAGGCCACAAGCACTAACGGTATGAGCACGCCACAGGCGCTTAGCACGAGCGCGATCAGCGCGCCACGCTCCTCGTGCGGTTCGAGCACACGCCACAGGCCGTAGCCGATGCCGGCCAGAATGAGTAGCGCCACGAGCAGCTCGATACCGTGGCCGAGCGGCGCCCCCGAGTAGCCCGTGAGGTAGTACTGAGGGATCGCTTCCAGGCGACTGGCGAGCGCCCAGCGCCCAATCCACTGGGTGCCATGACCGCCCTGCGCGACGATCAGGGGGATCAGCGCCACTCCGACCACGCCGACGGTCCCGACCGCCATCAAGGCTGCGGAGCGGTTCGCCAAGGCTGCGGGACGGCGTTGGCGGGAACCGGCCACAAGCAGCCAGACGCACATCGGCGCCAGCAGAAAGACCGCGAAGTAGTGCGTCAGCAACGCGAGGGAGCCGACCACAGCAAAAGCCGCCAAGCGCCTGGCGGACGGCTCGCGCAGGGCGCGCAGGAAGCACAGCATCGCCAGCGCCGCCAGCAGTGTGAACAGCGCGTAGGCGCGCGCCTCCTGGGAGTACCAGATGAACAGCGGGTTGACCGCAACGAGCGCCGCGGTAGCGAGTGCAGCCCGGCGACCGGCCAGCTCCCGGCCTATCCCCCACGCCACCGGCACGGTCAGTACGCCGGCCAACGCCGAGAGCGAGCGCAGTGCCACCTCCCCCGTACCTAGCAAGCGCGACCAACCCCAGATCAGCAGGTACCACAGCGGTGGCGTGTTCTCGGTGTGGGACACCGCGCTCAGCGTGGCACCGAGTCCTGGATGCAGGACGTGCACGGGCGTGAAGGCCTCGTCGTACCAGAAGCTCTGCAGATCGAGCGTGGCAAAGCGCAGCACCGCCGCCAGCAACATGAGGGCCGCCAGCGGCCACCAGCTCGTCAACCTTTGTGTTCGCACAGTTCCTTGCTCTTGGCCTCGCCAAAGCAGCCCGAGCGGGCAGAGCGCACGTCGTATACCTGGTGGGGCAGCAGGTAGTAGCCGCCGTACACAGCGCGGCGTCCGTGCGCGACGGGGCCGCGCATGATGAGGCACAGCTGTGTGCGCGTCTTGGGGGCACCGGGCGAGGTGTTGCCACAGACGACCTCGCGCGTGGAGCCGCTGCCCTTGAGGTCCTGCTCGATCGTCAGGTTGTGGTAGGCGTGGCCGGTGTAAGCCCGCCAGGTGTCGAGGTCCACGACGAGACGCTGATTGGTGTGGGACTGGCGCACCACGTCGTTCACCGTCGCCACGGCGAGCAGCAGACCCACGAGTCCGAGCACTGTTGTCTCGATCAGGCGGCGCTGACTCATCGCACCTGCACGAAAAACGGCGAGGTCTGGTGCGCGATGAATAACGCCTGCACGGTGAGTGTGGTCCACAGCAGGCGCCGATCGCGCGTGACCACCGCCAGCGGCAGCGACCACAGCGTATACCACGCGAGCAGCCAGGTGGAGGTGACGGCGATCGCCAGTAGCGCCCAGCCGGAGGCGGCCACCCAGTCATATCCCCGCCAGGTGAGCCACATGAGGTACAGGAATGTCGCACCCAGCACGACCTTCAGCAGGGTGTGGTCGATGGGGAACACGCCGCGCTTGCCGAACAGATGTGCGACCTCGGTAGGGAAGCTGTCGGTGGAGACCAGCGCCGCATCGCGGTTGAGCGCAGCGACGATGTTGACGCCATGCACGCCGAAGGCGGCGTAGGCCGCCAGCGCACCCACCAGCGCAGCCAGCGCGGCGCCGAGAACAGGGGCCAGACGGCGACGTGAGATGACCATGAACGGCAACAGCACGGCACCGGTGGCCTTCACGAGTGCGCCCGCGACCACTGAGGCACCGGCCCAGCTGTCGCGTTCGGCCAGCGTCAGCGCCACGGCGGCCATCATCAGCAGCGTCATCAACAGATCGTTGTGGGCGCCACCGACGCCGTAGATGACATACAGCGGGTTGGCGCCCACCGCCAGCAGGGCGAACACGGGATCGAGCCCACGCACGCGCGCGCAGCGCCAGGTGAGCGCCAGGGTGCCGGCGCTGGCGAGCAGCGCCATGACCTTCATGCCCCACAGCGCCCCCTTCACGCCGAGCGGCGCCAGCGGGTAGGAGAGCAGGGTGTAGACCGGTCCATAGGCAGTGGGGACGTGCTTCCAGCTTGAGCCCACGTAGTGATAGACGGGATCGCCTGTGATCGCCGCGGGGCCGTGCAGGTAGGGGTTCAGGCCGTGCTCCACGCCCATGCGTGCGTAGGCGATGTAGCTGAAGACATCGGTGGAGAGCAGGATGGGGCCGGCGAAGACGATCGCGTTCAGCGCGGCCACCAGGCCGATGGCCCAGCGGGGGGATAGACGCACGAGCGCGCCACGGCCCGCCAACGCCAGCATGCCCACGTAGGCGCCGCTGAACGCCAGCAGGGCCACGAGGAACACGCGGTAGCCCAGGCGCTCACCGATGCCCGCGAGCCAGCCAGCGATGCTAGGAGACTTGGGTATCAGCGGCGAGTGCCCAAGCGCTCCGTCGAGCACGATCTCCGCAGTCGCCACAAGCGCCACAAGCGCACAGGCGCCCGCGAGCACCAGCGCCCAGCGGCGGTTGGCGTTCTCGCCGGCTGCGGCCAGCGCCACCGGCGGATGCTCGGCTAAGGAGCTCAAGAGGGGAAGCCTGCCAGATGCTCAGGCGGGCCGGAGCACGAAGCGTCAGGCGGACCTGGGCACGAAGCGCAGCGCCTGCTGCGCGCCGGTCACCTCGAAGACCCGCTGCACCGTGTCGCGAGCCGGACGCAGGGTCAGCTCGTGTCCACGCTCATCGGCGCGAGCATTGGCCTGCAGCAGCACACGCAGCCCGGTGGAGTCGATGAAGGCCAGGCCCCCGAGGTCCACCGTGAGGTGGGTGGAGCCATCGTCTTCGAGCTCACCCAGGCGCTGCTCAAGCGCCGCGGCTGTGGCGAGGTCGAGTTCGCCCTCCAGCGAGAGCGAAGCAGTGCCATTGTCGACCACGCACGCGATCGAGAGAGCGCCGGGGGCCGGGGAACGACCGCTCATTGCGGGAACTCTAGTGCACTCTGCAGCAAACTGCGCTACAAGTCACTTTCCAGCAAGTATTCATTCAGATGGAATTTGGAGTCGGATTGCGCGTCTGCGCCTCACCGGCGCCACCGAGTCGCTCTGGCTAGAGCGCCGTCCAGACCGTCTTGGTCTCCAGATAGGCGTCGAGGCCGTCGTGACCGTGCTCGCGCCCGAGGCCCGAAGCCTTGAAGCCGCCAAAGGGCGCGGAGGGGTCGGCGCCACCCCAGTGGTTGATGTAGACCGAGCCGGCGCGCAGCAGCGCGGCGAGGCGGTGGGCGCTTGAGACATCCTTGGTCCACACTCCCGCGGCGAGGCCGTAGTCGGTGTCGTTGGCGCGCCGCGCGACCTCCTCGAGCGTGTCATAGGGCGAGGCCACGAGCACGGGCCCAAAGATCTCCTCGCGCGCGATGCGCAGATCGTCGGAGGTGGCGCTGAAGAGCGTGGGCGCCACGAAGTAACCGCCGCTGTCGCTGAGCGCCTGCTCGCCGCCGGTGACGAGCTCTGCGCCCTCCTCGCGCCCGGAGGCGATGTAGCCCATGACGCGCTCGCGCTGCTCCGCAGAGATCAGCGGCCCCAGCTGCGTGGCGGCGTCGAGACCCGGCCCCAGGCGCGTGGCCGCGGCGCGCTGCGCGAGTGCCGCGATGACCTCGTCGTAGCGATCGGCGGGCACGAACAGGCGCGAGCCCGCGTTGCAGGCCTGGCCGCTGTTGAAGTAGATCGCCTGGTAGGCGCCCTTGACGGCAGCGTCAATGTCGGCGTCGGGCAGGATGATGTTGGGCGACTTGCCCCCCAACTCGAGCGTGGTGCGCTTGAGCGCGCGGCCGGCCTTGGCGCCGATCTCGCGCCCCACGGCGGTGGAGCCGGTGAAGGCGATCTTGTCCACGCCTGGGTGCTCGACGAGCGCCGCCCCGGTGGAGCCATCGCCGGTGAGGACGTTGAGCACGCCCGGCGGGAAGCCCACCTCAAGCGCCAACTCCCCCAGGCGCAGCGCGCTGAGCGGCGTCTGCTCCGCGGGCTTGAGCACGATCGTGCAGCCGGCGGCCAGCGCGGGCGCGACCTTCCAGGCGGCCATCAGCAGCGGGAAGTTCCAGGGCACGATCTGCGCGCATACCCCCACGGACTCGCGGCGGGTGTAGCAGAGCATGTTGGGCGCCGTCACCGGCAGGACGCTGCCCTCGATCTTCGTGGGCCAGCCGGAGAAGTAGCGCAGGTGCGCGGCGGTCCCCAGTACATCCACGAACTGCGCGAGCTTCACGGGCTTGCCGTTGTCGAGCGACTCTATCTGCGCGAGCTCCTCGGCGTGGGTTTCCACGGCATCGGCGAGCTGTCCGATGAGCTTGCCCCGCGCGGAGGGCGGCAGGGCAGCCCACGGTCCCGCGAAGGCCTCGCGCGCGGCGGCGACGGCGAGCTCCACGTCCCCGGCCCCGGCGTGTGCGACCTGCGCAATCTCCTGGCCACTGGCGGGATCAAGCGTGGTAAATGTGCGCCCGTCTAGCGCCGCAGGCCGCTCGGAGCCGATCAGCAGTCCGTGCGGGCCTGCGATGAACTCACGCGCAGCGTCGTCCAGCGCGTAGTCAGGATTTTGAGTTGGGTTGTTGGTGGTCGCGGTCATGTCTGTCTCGCCTGGAGCCGAAGCACAGCCCGATTATGGCGCGAGCACGATCTTCATTGCCTCGCGGCGGTCATACATAGCGTACGCCTGCGGCGCCTCCTCAAGGCTCATATGGTGGGTCACGAGCGGCGTGGGGTCAAGCAGGCCGGCGGACATCATCGCCAGCACGGGGTCCACGTGGGCCAGCACGTTGGCGTGGCCGCTGCACAGACGCAGCGCCTTGATCCATACGAGCCCCATGTGCACCTCGCAGCGCTCGGCGTAGACACCCACGGCCTGCACGGTGCCACACTTGCGTGTAAGGCGCACCGCGAGATCGAGCGCCTCCGGGTGCCCAACGGCGTCGACGCAGAGATCGACCCCCCTCCCCTGCGTGGCCTCGCGCACGGCGGCACGCGGGTCACCCTCGCTCAGATGCACAGCCTGCGCGCCGAAGGACTCGGCCAGGGCCAGGCGCTCGGGCACGGAGTCGATCGCGATGACGTGGGCGGCCCCGTGCGCGCGAGCTGCCTGCACGCTGCAGAGGCCCACGGGGCCGAGGCCCAGTACGGCCACGGTGTCTCCAGCACGCAGGCCGCTGTCGGCGATCGCGTGGTAGCCGGTGCCCATGACATCCCCCGCAAACAGCGCCACCTCGTCGCTCATGCCCGCTGGCACCTTGCGCAGCACAAGATCGGCCGCTGGCACCAGCGCCTGCTCGGCCTGCGTGCCCTGCAGGTTGCCGAGCACCGCGCCGTGACCGAAGGTGCGCGAGCTATCGCACTTGTGAAAGAGCCCGCGGCGGCAGAACCAGCAGCGTCCACAGGCGGTCTGGAAACACCCGAGCACGCGATCGCCGGCCTTTACGTTGCGCACGTCAGCGCCCGTTGCAAGCACCGTGCCGACGTACTCGTGGCCGATCGTGAAGCCCGGCTCGATCTTCACGCGCCCGTGGTAGATGTGCAGATCCGAGCCGCACACGCCCGTTGCCTCGATGCGCACGATCGCATCGCCGGCGTCGAGCAACTCGGGCTCGGGAACATCGCTGACCCGCACCTCGCCGGGGGCCTTGAAAGTCACAGCGCGCATCGCGTGAGCACCCTAGTGCAGGGCGCCGGCCGGCGCTATCTGGCCCCGTGATAGGGCGCCGTCGCAGCGCGCCCAATGAACAGGACGCGTGGAGCCCGTATGCTTCCCGGCATGGGGAACCAGGTATCGAAGGCCGTACTCATCACGGGCTGCTCCTCGGGCATCGGCGAGGCCACCGCGCGGCGTCTGGCCGACAGCGGCTGGACGGTGTACGCCACCGCGCGCAAGCCGCAGGCCATCGAGCACCTCGCCAAGCACGGCTGCAAGACGCTGGCGCTGGATGTCACCGAGGAGACCTCGATGCGGGCTGCCGTCGATGAGGTGCTGAGCGCCGAGGGCGCCGTGGGCGTGCTCATCAACAACGCCGGCTACAGCCAGGGCGGCGCCGTGGAGCAGGTGAGCATCCAGGACGTGCGCCGCCAGTTTGAGACCAACGTCTTCGGCGCCATCCGCATGGCCCAGCTGACGCTGCCGGGCATGCGCGCGCAGCGCTGGGGCAAGGTCGTCAACATCGGCTCAATGGGCGGGCGCCTGACGTTCCCCGGCGGCGGCCTCTACCACGCCACGAAGTACTCGCTTGAGGCGCTCAGCGATGCGATGCGCTTTGAGCTCAAGGGCTTCGGCGTGGACGTCGTGCTGATTGAGCCCGGACTGATCACCACGGAGTTCGCCAGCAATGCCGTCGTGGCCGACAGCGAGAACGGCGCCGAGAATCCTTACGCGGACTTCGAAGCCAAGGTCATGGCGCTCACCGTGGGCATCTATGAGAGCCCCGTGCGTCACCTCGGCGGCGGCCCCGATGTCGTGGCCAAGGCGATCGAGAAGGCCATCACGCGTCGCCGCGCCCCCACGCGCGTGCCGGTCACCGCCTCCGCACGGCTATCGATCCTGCAGCGCAAGCTGACACCCGACCGCCTGTGGGATGTAGCGATGCGCGCCCAGTTCCCGCAGCCGCGCTGAAGAGCGGCCACATCCGGCCCGACACGCGGGCACAGCCCTAAGCGCGCGTCCGGACGAGTTCAGGCTCCTACGCTCAGCCGCTCGCAGCGGATGCGCGGGTGCGGGCGCCCCACCTGAAAGCCCTGCGCGCCATCCACCCCCAGCTCACCCAGCAGATCGAGCGTGTCCTCGTCGCCCACCCACTCGGCAATCGTTTGCATCTTCATGCCGCGCGCGACATCGACCAGGGCCTTGACCATCAGGCGATCGTGCTCTGAGCCACACAGCCCGCGGATGAACTCGCCGTCGATCTTCAGGTAGCTGAAGGGCAGGCGCTTGATGTAGTAGAAGGAGCCGAAGCCCACGCCGAAGTCATCGAGCGCCAGCGGGCAGCCCAGGGCGGCGGCGGCCTCGCAGAAGGCCTGCGCGCGGGCCATGTCGGAGATCGCGGCGGTCTCTGTGACCTCCAGCGTTAGGCGCGTTGGACTGACATGGTGGCGTGCAAGCTCGCGCTCGATGTGACCGAGCATCTCGCCATCCACGATCGACAGCGCCGAGAGGTTCACAGCGATGCTCACGCCTGCCGGTTCCTGCGCCAGCTGACGCACGGCCTTGCTCACGACGATGCGATCGATGTCGCGGATCAGGCCGTGGCGCTCGGCCGCAGCCATCCACTCCCCCGGAGCCAGCGCCGGACCGTCGGGGTCGTCAGCGAGGCGTACCAGGGCCTCGTAGTGGCTCACCTCATTGTTAGCCAGGCCCAAGATCGGTTGGTAGTGCAGGACAAAGCGGTCCTCACGCAACGCCCGGCGCAGCCGCGTCAGCCAGTGATGGGGTTCCAGCGTGTGGCTGTCGAGCGGGGCCAGAGTTAGTATCGCGGGGCGCATCGGATATGCAGTGGACCAGATATTCGATGAGCCCGGAGAGCCTTACTCGCCTTTGCGCAGCTTTGCCTGTAAAAAGCGGGGCAAACCTACTCAAAAGCTCCATCTGCAATCGCGATGCGCGGCCCACACGCCGGAGCCGCTCCGCGGCGGAGGCCCTTAAACCCTGTCCTTCAACGCCGCGCGCGATCAGATACCACCAGCAGAAGTCCCAATAGTACGAAGTTCATCACCACCGAGGAGCCGCCGTAGGCAACAAAGGGTAGCGTCACGCCGGTGAGCGGGATCACGCGCGTGACGCCACCGACGATCACGAATACCTGCATTGCCACGATAAAGGACAGGCCGGTGGCCAGTAGCTTTGAGAAGGAGTCGCGCGCCAGCATCGCCGTCTTCAGGCCGCGCGCCACGAACAGCAGGTAGGTCAATAGCAGCGCTGCCGCCCCTGCCAGGCCCAGCTCGTTGACGATGACGGCGTAGATCATGTCGCTTTCGGGGATCGGCAGCAGCGGGATCGGCCGGCCTCCGGAGGTGTGCAGTATCAGCAGCGACTGGTCAAAGCCTGTGCCCAGCAAGCCCCCATCGGCCTGTGCGAACAGCGACTGCGCCAGCTGGTAGCTGCCGCCCGTGCGTTCGTAGAGGGCGCGGTCGAAGGGGTGCTGCCAGGCGAGCACGCGCGCGTGCACATGGCCCACGTGCGTGGCCACGAACCAGGCGCCTGCGGCGAACAGCACGAGGCCGATGAGGGGGAAGGAGAAGCGGCCCGTCGCCACGTACAGCAGCGCCAGGAAGGCGCCGTAGAACATCAGCGAGGTACCCAGCTCGCGCGTCAGCAAGAGCGTTGCCATCGCGGCCCCCCATACCACGAGCATCGGGCCGAACTGCTTCATCGGCGGCAGCGTCAAGCCCAGCACGCGCCGCCCCGCGGTAACCAGGATCTGGCGGTTATCGCGCAGGTAGCTGGCCAGGAAGATGACGATCGCGATCTTCGCCAGCTCCGCCGGCTGGAAGCTGACGGAGCCCACGTGGATATTCAGGTAGGCACCGTTGACCTGCTCGCCGATGCCCGGCAGCCGCGGCAGGACAGCCATGCCGATGCCCACCGCGGCGATCGTGTAGCGGTAGCGCTCAAGTACCGCCACGCCGGGCTTGCGCAGCGCCAGGATGGTGGCCGCGAAACCGATCAAGCCAACCACCATCCACTGCGCCTGCTGGCGTGCCAGCGTGGGGTTGATGCGGTACACCATCACGATCCCCACACTTGCCAGCACCGCCGCCAGCGGGAACATGTAAGGGTCGGCGTTCGGTAGCGCGAAGCGGATCACGAGGTGCCCCGCCACGCACAGCCCCAGGAAGATCGCGCCGTAGGTGAGCGACACGCTGGAGGCGTGGTTGAGCACGACATTGGTATCCGCGCCGCTGCCGGTGTTCTGCGCCTGAATGAAGATCGCCGTGAAGCCGGCAACCACCAGCAGCGCCGAGGGCACCAGGCCCAGCAGCTCGCGGTTTCGCGGGCTCAGCATGCAGTCGAGCGTACCTGTGGCCGCGGCGCGCGGATGCACGTACCTATGGCCGAAGCGCTCGGACGCACCATGCCCACCGCGAGGCCACGCGCCGTCCCGCGGTGCAACGGCGCGCCCGCGCCGGGGGTCTCGGTAGCCTTGGCTGTGTGCTCAAGCGCTTCCTGATCGGCGGCGTGGCGATTGCGCTGCTCAGTGGCGCCGCCACGGCCACTGTGGCGTTGAACAAGGTCACGACGATTGCCAACGAGGTCTTCCCGGGGGTCAACCGCATCCACGCGCCCGCCGGCGTGATCGCCGAAGCCTACGGCGGCGCTCCCCAGACCTTTCTGTTGATCGGCTCGGATAAGCGCGCCAAGTCAAAGAGCGCCTTCGACCGCGCCAACCCGCCGCACAGCGACACCATGCTGCTGGTACGCCTGGACCCCAACCAGGGGCAGACTTCGGTGCTCTCCATCCCGCGCGATCTGCTCGCCAAGATCGCCACTCCCAGCGGGCAGGTCTACTACCCGGAAAAGATCAACGGCGCCTACACCATTGGCAGCTCATTGAAGGGCACCGATGGCGGCGCACGCCTGGCGGCCGAAACCATCGAGCACCTGCTGGGGATCAAACTCAATGGCGTCATCGACGCCACCTTCAAGGGCTTCATCGAAGTCGTCGACTCGCTCGGCTGCGTGTACATCAACGTCGACCACCGCTACTACCACGTCAACGGCCTCGGCGGCGAAAACTACTCCGAAATCAACCTTCAGCCCGGCTACCAGAAGCTCTGCTACAACAACGCCCTCTCCTACGTGCGCTACCGCCACGGCGACTCGGACTTCGTGCGGGTCGCCCGCCAGCAGGACTTCATTCGCGACCTGCGCGAGCAGGTCCCTGTGGGCAACCTCGTGGGCGAGATCGACACTGTGTCAAAGGCCGTAGGCAGGGCCGTCACCACCACGTTCCACTCGTCGGCGGGCCAGCTCATCGAACTCGGCGAGCTCGCCGCCTTCTCCCAGCAGAAGCCGCTGCGCCAGGTCAAATTTCAGGTGGATAACGCGAACGCGACGATCAGCGGGGGCAGCTACGTGACCTCCTCCCCCACCCTCATCAAAGCGACCGTCAGGGAATTCCTGCACGGCCACGAACAGTTGAAATTGCCCTCCTCCAACTCCTCGCACTCCCATCACAGCTCACAGGGCACCTCG
>DATBPO010000139.1:0-6689 GCA_036561265.1 Solirubrobacteraceae bacterium
AACTCAACGACTGCCGCCGGGTAGGGAAGGTCATCCTGGCGCTCAACCAGGCGGAAGGGGCGTGTGCCGCGCACCACGATGTTCAGGCGTCCATCCTCGAGGCGCTCCAGCACACGGTCGATCTCACAGGCACAGCCGATCGGCTTGAGCTCATCCTCGGACAGCCACACGATGCCGAACTCGCGCTCGGACTCAAGGCACTCCTCGATCATCCTGCGGTAACGGTCCTCGAAGATGTGCAGCGGCACGCTCTCCGTGGGCAGCGCCACCATGCCCAGCGGGAACATCGGGAAGCCGCGATAGACCTGGTCGGGCATAGCTGCAGTCTAAGGCGTCCCGGCGGCCGCCGACAGCCGTACTCATGCGGGTTTCGTCTAGGCGTCCCGGCCGCCGCTGACAGCCGTGCTCAGGCGGGTTGCATGGCCGCTGACTCATTCGGGCCGCCCGGCGGGCGGCTCTCAATCCGGTTTTCTTGCCGCGACCATCAAGTTGTAGAAGATCGCCGGCGGCAGGCGAGACTCCAGCAGACGGCGGTCCACGCGCTGCAACGCCAGGTAGCCACGGTAGGCGTAGAACTTCCACGCCCACGGCACCTCCTCGGGGTTGGCGGTGGCCTCCAGGGTGCGGTTCGTCCAGCCGAACCAGTTGGCGAGCAGCTCCTCGCCGATCACGCGCACCTCGCCAAGGCCCGCACTCCGCGCCATCTCCGACAGTTCCCCCGGCGCGAAGGCGTGCACATCCACCACGCTCTCCAGGGCCGCATCGGGCGCGCCACCCTCCGCCGGTGGCGCCGGACCCGCGCGCATCGCTCTGCGCCACAGTGGGGCCACGGCGCTCGCCGCGCGCTTGGGCACCCGCGCCAGCCGGTCGCCGTAGCGCGAGGGCTCGCCCGCGAACAGCACCGTGCCGCCGGGGCGCAGCACGCGCGCGAACTCGCGCCACGCCCGTGGTAGATCGGGGATGTGGTGCAACACCGCGTGGCCCAGCACCAGGTCGAAGCTCTCATCGGCGAACGGCAGCGCCTCCGCGTCCGCCGGCGCCGTCTCCACATCGAGGCCCAGGCGCTCCGCATTGGCACTCAGCGCCGCCAGCATGCCCGGGGAGATGTCGCTGCACGTCGCGCCTTCGATCACGCCCGCGCGCATCAGGTTCAACGTGAAGTAGCCCGTGCCGCTACCGATCTCAAGCGAGCTCGCGAACGGCCCCGGCGTTGTGCCCAACGCCTTGCGCACCTTCTGTAGCACCTGCTCGCCGCCCAGCTCACCGAAGTCGATGCCCCACTTCGAGTCGTAGTGGTGCGCCGCCACATCGTGGTAGCGCGTGTTCACGTCGCGGATCTCCTCGGGGCTCAAGACTGGGGGCATGGCGAGGGCACCATATACTCGCGCGCCGGTCCCCGCGTTCGTACCCATGCCCGTGTCCGCTCCTCACTACACCCAGCTGGATCAGCCCGAGGGCGTGCCGCCGCTGGAGCTCACCGGTGAGCGCACCCTGCCCGACGTCCCCGAGGAGAACTACTGGTACCGCCGCCATTTCGCCGTGTACGAATGGATCGCCGTGCGCACCAGGGGGCTGCGCGTAATCGACATGGCCTGCGGCGAGGGCTACGGCTCGAACCTCCTCGCAGGCGCAGCCGCCAGCGTCGTGGGCGTCGACGCCAACCCCGAGGCGCACGAGCACGCCCGTCTGCGCTACCGCCGTGAGAACCTGCGCTTCGCACGCGACCTCGTGGAGAGCTTCTCAGAGCCCTGCGACGCCGTCGTCTTTTTGCAGACCATCGAGCATCTTCAGGACCCCGGCGCGGTGCTGGAGCACTTTCGCTCGTTGATCGCCGAGGGAGGGGAGGAGGACCCCACAAGGGGGTCCAGTGTGGGCCGCGCATCGGCCGTCTATCTGTCGACTCCGAACGTACTCACGCTCGCTCCCAAAGGCGCTTCGCGCTCAGACAACCCCTGGCACGTGCACGAGTACAGGGCCACTGAATTTGAGGAACTCTGCCGCGCGCACTTCGGCTCCGTCGAGATGTACGGCCTTTTCCACGCCCGCAAGCTGCGTGTGCACGAGCTCGCCCTCAAGCTCGGCTGGGACTCGGTTCATCCCCGGCTGCGCCTCACCGCGCGCTTCTACAACTGGTTCACGCCGGCCATCGCCGCCAGCGACTTCGTCCTGCGCTCCGCCGCCGACGCCGACCTCGACAAAGCCCTCGATTTCATTGCGGTGTGCCGGGCGTGAGCAAAGACCGTGGCGCACTTGCCATCGTCCTGCATACGCACATGCCCTACGTCGAGGGCTTCGGCACCTGGCCCTTCGGCGAGGAGTGGCTGTGGGAGGCCATCACCACCAGCTACCTGCCGCTGCTGGATCTGCTTGAGACTGGCGCTCCGCTCACGCTCTCGCTCACGCCCGTTCTCTGCGATCAGCTCGAAGGCTCTGGGGTACCCGAGCGCTATGAAGCATTCCTCGATCAGGTCCGCCGCCACACCCACCACGAGGATGCGCGCGGTCTGCGCGCCGGGGGACACGACGCCCTTGCCGATGAGGTCCTGCGCTCATGGGGGGACTACGAGCGGGCGCTCACGCGCTTTGGCGAGCTCGACGGAGATCTCCTGGGCGCGCTCGCGCCCTACGCCCAGTGGACTTCCTCGGCCACGCACGCCGTCCTTCCGCTGCTCGCCACCGACGCCGGCTTGGATGCCCAGGCCAGCGTTGGCATCGCCTCCCACCGCGCTCGCTTCGGCCCTGCTTGGCGCGGTGGCTTCTGGCTGCCCGAGTGCGCCCACGCCCCCTGGATCGAGCCCACGCTCAGCGACGCCGGCGTGCACGCCAGCTGCGTCGAGCTGACCGATGTCTTCGGTGCGGATTCGCCTCGCCAGCTCCAGCCGCTCATCAGCGAGTCCGGTCTGCGCCTGTGCCCCATCGACCGCGCCACCATGTCGCTGGTGTGGAGCGATCAGGGATACCCCGCGCACGGGGATTACCGCGACTACCACCACCACACCATCCATCACCACCAACCGTGGGCCAACCACGGCGGCGCCTACGACTACGCGCGCGCCATCGCGCTCGCCCGCACACACGCCGCCGATTTTGTCGCCCGTACACGGGCGCGCATCGACCACCTTGGCCGCGGCCTGCCTGGGGGAGGGCTTGTGGTCTGTGCGCTCGACACCGAGCTGCTCGGGCACTGGTGGTACGAGGGCAGCGCCTGGCTAGCCGCTGTTGTTGATGAGTGCGCCGCCCAGGAGGTCGAGCTCGTTCGCCTCGACGATGCCCTGGAGCGCTTCGAGCCCGCGCCCGCGGCCGGGATCTGGTCCGACCTCGAGCACATAACAACCTGGGGTGAGCACCGCGACCTCTCGACCTGGTCCTCGCCCGCCGTCGCCGACATCGCTTTCGCCACCCGCGCCGCCGAGCTCGCCGCGATTCGCGCCGGTTCAGAGATCGGTCCCGCCGCCCTGCGTCAGCTCCTGGCCATGCAGTCTTCCGACTGGGCCTTCATGGTCGCCCGCGACCTCGCCGTGCCCTATGCCCGCCAGCGCTTCGCGCTTCATCGCCAGGGGTTTCATGACGCCCTGGAGCAGGGACCAGCAGCGAGCGTCGAGCCACTGCGCCACCTCGCCGCTTCGGTTGGTGCCCGCGCCGGCCTCTAGGGGTGGGCGTTGAACACGCTGCTGTCGAACGCCAGCAGGCCCTTGGCGCCCGCGTAGCCCAGCGGCTGCAGCGCGAACAGGTTCTCGATGCTGCGCAGCAGGGCGAAGTGGTTGTATTCGCCCGTCAGGTTGAGGGTGCCGGGCTTGACGTACCTGGAGATCAGCAGCAGCCCCACGCGCCCGCCGCCGGGAGTTGCCGTCTGTGTGTCCGGGGCGCCAGGCGCGGGTGTGGTTGCCGTGCCCGACGGGGTGGGGGTGGCCGCTGGCGGGAGCGTTGTGGAGGTTGTACCTGGTGCCGGGCTTGTAGCTGGCGCTGGGGTTGTCGTGGAGGTCGTCGTCGTGGTGCTCGCCGGCAGATTTGGATACGGGGTCGTGCTGCAGCACCCGCTCGAATCCGCCCCGGCCCCCGACTGCGGCGCCTGATCGAAGGTGATCGCGATCAGGCCACCTTCCCGGTAGGCCGCCGACGCCTCGATCTCTCCCACCACCTTGCGCAGGAACGGTTCCGCCGCCGCCAGGCCCGCCGGTGCTCCTGGTGCGCACGGCGTTTCTGAGCCATCGTCACAGCGGCCGGGGGCAATGTAGGCGAACGACGGGGTCTCGCGGGCGCTCCCCAGATCGTGCGTCAGCTGCGGAAGTCCCGCCACGCCCTGCGCGCACGCCGGCGTGTCGATCAGCGAGTGGAAGTACACGAAGGGATCGCGCCACGTCACGTACGCGCTCCCCGCGGCGGGGGTGCTGTCGGGGTCGGCCGCGCCCAGGGTGGGGTGGGGGCAGCTTGCCGGCTGTCCCGCTCCGGTTGCCGGCTGGCCTGCACCGCTCGTTTCCACGCCCTCCATGTACGCCCTCCACGTCTTGCCCGCGTCCGTCAGCTGGTCCGCCAGCGTCAGCGTCTGGCGCGGGTACACGCAGCCGCTCCCCAGCGCCTGGCCTTCGCTACCCGCCGTGCCCGGGACGAGGTCCGTGTACAGGGGGCAGTCCGCCGCCGTCTGGGGCGTCGGTCCCTGGCCGCTGATCAGCGCGATCGCGTTGGCCAGCTCGCCGCCCCCGATCGCGTAGTAGTCCTCCACCAGCTCGCCTTCATGGGGCAAGGTCTTGGCCAGATACGGCGCCGGCGAGCTCGGGCCGAAGGCCGCGGGTGCCCCCTCATCGGAGAGCACAATTAGGAACACGTGCTTGACCGGCGGCAGTTCGTTGGCCCCCGGCGTCGGTGCGGGTGCGGGCGCGCCTTCGCCCTTGCCGGCGCTCGGCTGTGCGCTCTTCGTGCTGCTCTGCGAGACGGTTTCGGTAGTCGTCGCCGGCGCCGGTGTGGGCGTTTCCGGCGCTTCAGGCGTCGACGGCGTGGGGGTTTCGCTCACCGGCGGTGGCTTTGTCGTGCGCGTCGCCGGGCGCGCCAGCGCCAGCAGCACCGTCCGCCGGGCGTCGCTCGGTGTAACTGGGCGGATGGCCGAGCCGATCAGCACCCCAAACGCCAGCACCGCCAGTACCGCGACCGCAGCCGCGCGCGGTGTGGGCAGCGGCAGCGCCCCGGCCTCCTCTGCGGCCTCCTCTGCGTTCTCCTCTGCGCCGTCCTCCTCACCAGCCGTCCTCATTCTCAAGGAGTGTCCCCGCCCGATGTGTAAGCGATGTAAAGAAGCTGTTTTTTTCGCAGCGATAACGAACTCTTTACAACCCCATGGCGCCCGGAGTCGATACTGCATCGCGTGCCGCCCGCCGCGGAGTCCCCGGTTTCGCCCCTGCCGAATCCCGCTCCCTCCGAGCCTCCACCCTCCGAGCCCCCCCTCGCGCCGCTCCCCGTCACCCGCGAGCGCTGCGCGGCCTGCGGTGCCACGCTCGCCGCCGATCAGCGCTACTGCGTGGAGTGCGGACAGCGCTGTGGCCCCGCGCGCCTTCCCTTCACCGATGCCTCCAAGCAGCCTGCCAAGCAGGCGCCAAGCTCCGCCTCGCGCCCCAAACGGCCCCGCCCTTCGGTCAACGCCACGCTCATCGCCGGCATCGGCACGCTGCTGCTCGCCCTCGGGGTCGGGGTGCTCATCGGGCGGCTCGGTACCGGCTCCTCCGCCACCAAGAATCCCCCCGTGCAGATCGTGACAGTCGCGGGCGCCGGCGGCGCGGGGGCGGGGACAGCGGCGGGCACGGCCGGCGCGGAAGGCGTGCAGACCCCGAGCACCGCTGCTAAGACCGCCACGCCCGGAGCTGCCGCCGCTAAGAGCGCCAAGTCGGCATCAAAGGCCGCCGTTGCACCCACCAAGGTCGTCAAGGTCGGCAGCAAGGGCAGCGGGCCCGGCTACCAGCACGGTCACTTCACCGGCAACTTCTTCGGCGAATGACCAGCCAAACGCCCGCAGCCGAGACGACGGTCGATCTGGCTCGCCGCCGCGACGAGCTGACCGCGCGCACCATCGAGCTGCAATGGGATCTCGGTGGCCTCCTATATGAGATGGCCACCCGCAACCACATCCGCGTCGACGTGCTCGTGCGCCGCGCCGCGATTCTGCAGGCGCTCGACGGCGAGCTCAAGGAGGTCGAGCGCATCCTGCGCACCGAGGAGACCGGAGCCGCCGGCCAGTGCGCCTCCTGCAGCGCACCGCACTCAAGCGGCGCCGCCTACTGCTGGCAGTGCGGCCAACCCCTGCTCGAACAGGTGCCCAGCGCTGCGATCGGCGCGTAGGCAGTTCGAACGCCTAGGACAGAGCACCGCCTAGTCAGCCAGCGCCTGGCGAGTCAGAACGCACCCGTCAAGCGTGCGCCTTCTCTCAGCCGAAGCGCCCCGTCACGTAGTCCCCCGTGCGCGGATCGCGCGGGCGCGTAAAGATCACATTGGTCTCGTCGTGCTCCACCAGCACGCCTGCATTGCCGCCGCCCTCATCGAGGCTAAAGAAAGCGGTCCTGTCCGCGATCCGCGCCGCCTGCTGCATGTTGTGCGTCACAATCACGATCGTATAGCGGTGCTTGAGCGTCAGCATCAGCTCCTCGATCGAGCTCGTCGCGATCGGATCCAGCGCCGATGCCGGCTCATCCAGCAGCAGCACATCCGGC
>DATBPO010000140.1:0-5601 GCA_036561265.1 Solirubrobacteraceae bacterium
AAGAAGCTGAACGTGGTCACCTCGACGACGTTTTTGAGCCGGGGCGGCAGCACGCCGGTAACACATGTCGGCGACGTGCAGGTGAAGCTGAAGCTCAAGAAGCACAAGCGCCGGCACTAGTCGCGGCCGACATCTGAAAGCCGCGGGCGGGGCGCTCTAGGGCGCCCCGTTCCGGTTAAGGACCGCCCGACGCATACAATGCCCCCATGGAGGGTTCTGCCCCAGAGCTGATTGCCCATAGCTGGCTGCGCTGCTACCGGTGCTGGTCGCAGGATCTGGAGGTGCAGGTGCACTACGAGGGCATCCACAAGATCGACCCTGAGACGGGGGAGCGCTCGGAAGTGGTGGATGAGCTGCAGGAGGCGGTGGTGCAGTGCCTGGACTGCATGCACGATCAGCCCCACCTTGGCTTCTCAAATGGCCGGGTGGAGCCGATCGAGGACCGCTGGGAACGGATGATCGCGGGTACGCCGTGGGTGGCGTCGTGCACGGTGGCGGTGGACTCGGAGGATGTGGAGAGCTGCTCGGGCCCCGAGGCGGGCGACGCGCTGTCCTACGCGGCGTTCGGCGACCACGGCGTGCGCGAGTTCTTTACGCACGTGCGCTTCCACAAGCACGAAGACGACGCGCGGATCATCGTACACCTGCTGGTCGAGCTGTATGCGCGCTCGCTGGAGGAGGCCACAGAAGTGCTGGAATCCGCGGCGCGCGGAGCGCTGACGATCACCTCGCTGGCGGAGGAGTCACGGCCCCCCGCGGCAGCAGCCGAGTCGCACGGCCACGAATAGCGCTCTAGGGGGCCGCTGAGCAGCCCCTACCGCAGAGCCCCTGCCGAGCAGCCCTCAGGCGAGCCTTTCCTCCAAAGCTTTGAGCTGGTCGTGCAGCTCCTGGGGAAGGTTCTCGAACTTGCCGAAGTGCTCGTGGAAGTGGGGCAGCTGGGCGCGCCACTCGGCGGTGTCGACGCGCAGGAGCTCGGCGATGTCCTCGGGCGAGACGTCCACACCACGCGTGTCGATGCCCTCGACGCCCTCGGGAGGGACGACGCCGATGGGCGTCTGACGACCGGCGCCGTGGCCGGCGCAGCGCGCGAAGACCCAGGAGAGCACGCGGGAGTTATCGCCGAAGCCAGGCCACAGGAAGCGGCCGTCGTGGTCCTTGCGGAACCAGTTGACGTAGAAGATCTTCGGCAGCTTGGCGCCCTCGGTGCGGCCAATTTTGAGCCAGTGGGCGAAGTAGTCGGCCATGTTGTAGCCGCAGAAGGGCAGCATGGCGAAGGGGTCGAAGCGCAGTTCGCCGACGTTGCCGGCGGCGGCGGCGGTCTTCTCGGAGCTCATAATGGAGCCGAGGAAAACGCCGTGCTCCCAGTCCAGCGCCTCGGTGACGAGCGGCACCACCGTGGAGCGCCGGCCGCCGAAGAGCATGGCGTCGATGGAGACGCCGGCGGGGTCCTGCCACTCGGGCGCGATCGCCGGGTCCTGCGCGGCGGGCGCGGTGAAGCGGGCGTTGGGGTGAGCGGCGGGTGTCTCTGAGGAGGAAGTCCAGTCGTCGCCGCGCCAGTCCACAAGGTGAGCGGGAGCATCAGGCGTGAGCCCCTCCCACCAGACGTCGCCGTCGTCGGTGAGCGCGCAGTTGGTGAAGATGGAGTTGGAGGCGACGGTGTGGATCGCGTTGGGGTTGGTCTGCACACCGGTGCCGGGGGCGACGCCGAAGAAGCCGGCCTCGGGGTTGATTGCGTAGAGGCGCCCGTCCTCGCCGAACTTCATCCAGGCGATGTCGTCGCCGATCGTCTCGACGGTCCAGCCCTCAAGCGTGGGGATGAGCATGGCGAGGTTGGTCTTGCCGCAGGCGCTGGGGAAGGCGGCGGCGATGTACTTGACCTCCCCCTCGGGCGAGATGAGCTTGAGGATGAGCATGTGCTCGGCCATCCAGCCCTCGTCGCGGGCCATGACGGAGGCGATGCGCAGCGCGAGGCACTTCTTGCCCAGCAGCGCGTTGCCGCCGTAGCCCGAGCCGAAAGACCAGATTTCGCGGGTCTCGGGGAAGTGCACGATGTACTTATTCTCGGCGTTGCAGGGCCAGGGCACGTCCGTAGCGCCCTCGGCGAGCGGCATGCCGACGGAGTGCAGGCAGGGCACAAACTCGCCTTCCTCGCCGAGCGCATCCAATGCGGCCTGGCCCATGCGCGTCATGATGCGCATGCTCACTGCTACGTAGGCGGAGTCGGTCAACTGCACGCCGATCTGGCTCTTATCTGAGCCGATGGGCCCCATGGAGAATGGCACGACGTACATGGTGCGCCCGCGCATAGAGCCTTGGAAGAGCTCGTCGAGCGCTTCGCGCATCTCCCCCGGCTCGCGCCAGTTGTTGGTGGGCCCGGCTTCGGCCTCGTGGGTCGAGCAGATGAAGGTGCGGTCCTCGACGCGCGCCACATCGCCGGGATCCGAGAGCGCGAGGTAGGAGTTGGGCCGCTTGGCGTCAGAGAGCTTTTTGAAGGTGCCAGCCGCGACGAGCGCCTGGCAGAGGCTCTCGTACTCGCCCGCGGAGCCGTCGCACCAGTGGATCTCCTGCGGTTCGGCGAGGGCGGCGATCTCCTCGACCCAGCTCAGCAGGCGCTTGTTCTCGGTATTGGCGGCGGTGGTGGCGGTGGTCTCCATGACTTTTGGGCAGCTCCTTGAGGGCTAGAGGGTGGCGCAGTCTGCCGCAGGCCGGCGAGCCGGGCCCCTCTATTTCCAGTTTGAACGACCGAGGGAGCCTATCGTGCCTCGGGCTTGCGGGGCACAAGGACCAGTCTTTTGAACTCGGCGACGAGCACGCCGTCCTGGTTGAGCACACGGGTGTGGACCTTGACCGTGCCCCTGTCTGGCTTTGACTGGGACTCGCGCTTCTCAAGCACCTCGGACTCGCAGAAGAGCGTGTCTCCGTGGAAGACGGGCGCGGGGTGCTTGAGCTCTTCGGTGGCCAGATTGGCGATGGCCTTGCCCGAGACGTCGCTGACGGACATGCCCAGGGCGAGCGAGTAGACGAGCGGCCCGACGACGACGTTGCGCCCCTGCTGGGAGCGGCTCGCGTACACGTCGTTGATGTGCAGCGGGTGGTGGTTCATGGTGATGAGGCAGAAGAGGTGGTCGTCGGCCTCGGTGACGGTCTTGGCGGGCCAGTGCTTGTAGACGGCGCCGACCTCGAACTCCTCGAGGTAGCGGCCGTAGGGGTGCGCGCCGCTGGCCTCGCGGGCGGCCTGGTCTGTCTCAACTGTGAGCGTGTCCGTACTCATGCACTCTCCTGGTTCGGGTTATCTGCGCGCCAAATCATGGCGCATGGGAGAACTGAATAGGATCAAGCCTATGCGTAATCCAAGAGCCTTCTTCAAGCCCCTCGCCATCGGCGCCCCGGAGCCGGTGCGCGAGATCCCCTTCAAGCCGTCCCGAATGATCCACTTCCTCGACTTCTCGAACGAGAAGATGGTGGCGAAGGTCCCCGACATCGCCCCCAAGGTGGACATCCTGCTGGGCAATCTGGAGGACGCGGTGCCGGTCGAAAAGAAGCTGGCAGCGCGCGCGGGCCTGATCAAGGTGGGGCGCGAGATGGAGCTGGGCGACACGGCGCTGTGGACGCGCGTGAACGAGCTGGCCTCGCCGTGGATGCTCGACGACATCAGCGAACTGGTGAGCGAGATCGGAGACAAGCTTGAGGTCATCATGATCCCGAAGGTGGAGGGCGCGGAGGACATCCACTACGTGGATCGCCTGCTGGCACAGCTGGAGGCCAAAGCGGGCCTTGAGCGCCCGATCCTGCTGCACGCGATCCTTGAGACCTCACTCGGCGTGGCGAACCTGGAGGAGATCGCGGCGGCGAGCCCGCGCATCCAGGGCATGAGCTTTGGCCCTGCCGACCTGGCAGCCTCGCGGCGCATGAAGACGACACGCGTGGGCGGCGGACACCCCGGCTACCGCACGATCGCCGACCCGGACCCAGAGAACCCCGAGGCCCCGCGTCCGAGCTACCAGCAGGACCCCTGGCACTACTCGATCGCGCGCATGGTGGACGCCTGCACGGCGGTGGGCGCCCTCCCCTTCTACGGCCCCTACGGCGACATCCGCGACGAGGAGGGTTGCGAGACGCAGTTCCGCGCCTCGTTCCTGCTGGGCTGCGTCGGCGCCTGGTCGCTGCACCCCGCACAGATCGCGATCGCCAAGAAGGTCTACTCCCCGGACCCCGAGGAGGTGGCCTTTGCCAAGAAGGTGATCGAGGCGATCCCCGACGGCCGCGGCGTGCACATGATCGACGGCAAGATGCAGGACGATGCCACCTGGAAGCAGTGCCAGGTGATGGTGAGCCTGGCCGAAATGCTCGCGCGCAAGGACCCGGAGCTGGCGCAGGCGTATGGGTTCGAGCCGGCTGGGGTGTAGCGCGGTGGAACTCCTGCGCCCGATGCGAACGCCGCGCACGCGGTCCGTGTAGGGTTCCGCGCCGAAATGAGATTCTTCGAGTACGAGGCGCGTGAGGTCGTCAAGCGGGCGGGCATCCCCGTCACGGACTTCGGCTTCACGACGAACCCCGCGGAGGCGGGCGAGATCGCGCGGCGGATCGGCGGCCCGACGGTGATCAAGTCCCAGGTCCTCACCGGGGGCCGAATGAAGGCGGGCGGTGTGAAGTTTGCCGATACGCCCGAGGAAGCCGAAGTCCACGCGCGCGACATTCTCGCGCTGGAGATCAACGGCCACATGCCGCGCGGCGTGCTGGTGGACCCCAAGGCCGAGGTCGAGCAGGAGTACTACGCGGGCGTCGTGTGGGATGGGATTCGCAAGCAGCCGGTGATGATCTTCTCGCCGGTGGGCGGGATCGACATCGAGCAGGTGGCCGAGGAGCAGCCGGAGAAGGTGGGCCGGCGGCACTTCTCGAACATCCTGCCCTTCGGCGACTACGAGGCCAAGGAGGTGATCGCCTCCACGGGCGTCACCGGCAGCGCGCTGAACAAGCTGACACCGATCGTGTCGCGCCTGGCGAAACTGTTCGTGGAGAACGACATGACGCTGGCGGAGATCAATCCGCTCGGGCGGCTGAAGGATGGCTCGTTCGTGGCGCTTGACGCGCATATGGACATCGAGAACGAGGCACGGGGGCGCCACAAGAAGCTGCTGAAGGAGCTGGGCGTAGGCGATGAGGAGACGCGCCAGGCGCGTGAGGCGACGGCGTTTGAGCTGGCCGGCGAGGAAGTGGACTCCCAGGATCACCGCGGCGTGGCGGGCAACGTGACGGAGTTCGACGGCAACCTGGGCCTCGTGATAGGCGCGGGCGGCGGCTCGCTGACGCTGTTCGATGCCGTGCGCGCGCACGGGGGTGAGCCGGCGAACTACTGCGAGATCGGCGGCAACCCCTCGGTGTCCAAGGCGTGCGGCCTGGCCAAGCTCGTGCTGCAGAAGCCGGGCGTGGACAAGATCGCGGTGATGATGTCGATCGTCTCGAACACGCGCGTGGACATCGTCGCGCGCGGCGTCATCAAGGCGTGCCTGGAGCTGGGCCACGACCCGGCGGAGAAGATCGCGATCTTCCGCATCCCGGGGGCGTGGGAGGAGGAGGGCTTCAAGATCTTGGAGAAGTACG
>DATBPO010000141.1:0-33137 GCA_036561265.1 Solirubrobacteraceae bacterium
TTGCGCTCCCTGCACGCGCCCGGGCTCCGGTCGAGAGGGCCGGTGGGCAGGCCTCGACAAGACCGAGTGCGGGATCCACGAATAGGCCGGACTAGCCTTCTCGCCGGTGAACCCACTTCATTACGAGCTCTCCTATCTCGAGACGCTCGAGGCCGAGTCGATCCACATCTTCAGGGAGGTGGCGGCGGAGCTGGAGCGGCCCGTGCTGCTGTTCAGCGGCGGCAAGGACTCGATCGTGCTGCTGCGCCTGGCGGAGAAGGCGTTCCGCCCGGCCCCCTTTCCCTTCCCGCTGATGCACGTGGACACGGGCCACAACTTCCCGGAGGTCATCGAGTTCCGCGACCGCCGCGTGGCGGAACTGGGCGAGCGGCTGATCGTGGCGAGCGTGCAGGAGTCGATCGACAAGGGGCGCGCGGTCGAGGAGACGGGCCCGAGGGCCTCGCGTAACCGGCTGCAGACGGTGACGCTGCTGGATGCGATCGCGGAGCATGGCTTCAACGCGGCCTTCGGCGGGGCGCGGCGCGATGAGGAGCGGGCGCGGGCGAAGGAGCGCATCTTTTCCTTCCGTGATGACTTCGGCCAGTGGGACCCCAAGAACCAGCGCCCGGAGCTGTGGAACCTGTACAACGGGCGCATCAAAAAGGGCGAGAACGTGCGGGTGTTCCCGCTGTCGAACTGGACGGAGCTGGATGTGTGGGAGTACATCGACGCCGAGCAGCTTGAGGTCCCGTCGATCTACTTCGCGCACGAGCGCGAGGTGTTCGCACGCGACGGCATGCTGTATGCGTGGCGCGAGGGCACGGAGCTGATCGAGGGCGAGACGGTGTTCAACGAGACGGTGCGCTACCGCACGGTGGGCGACATGAGCTGCACGGGCGGCGTGCGCTCCCAGGCCGCGACGCTCGAGGAAGTGGTGGTGGAGATCGCGGCGACGCGGATCACCGAGCGCGGGGAGACGCGAGCGGATGACCGGGTGAGCGAGGCCGCGATGGAGGACCGAAAGAAGACGGGGTACTTTTGATGACCCTCGACCTGTTGCGCTTCACGACAGCCGGCTCGGTGGACGACGGTAAGAGCACGTTGATTGGGCGACTGCTGTACGACACCAAGCAGGTGTTCGAGGATCAGCTGGAGCATGTGGCCTTGGCGAGCGAGCGCCGCGGGGGCTCGGGCGCGCTCGATCTGGCGCTGCTGACCGACGGCCTACGTGCAGAGCGCGAGCAGGGCATCACGATCGACGTGGCCTATCGCTACTTTGCGACGCCCAAGCGCCGCTTCATCATCGCCGACTGCCCGGGCCACCAGCAGTACACGCGCAACATGGTCACGGGCGCCTCGACGGCGGACCTGTCGGTGATCCTGCTGGACGCGCGCAAGGGGGTGCTGGAGCAGTCAAAGCGCCATGCGTTCATCAGTGCGCTGCTGGGCATACCGCACGTGGTGGTGGCGGTGAACAAGATGGATCTGGTGGATTACTCGCAGGCGCGCTTCGATGAGCTGGTGCTGGAGTTCGCGGAGTTCGCGGCGAAGCTCGACAGCGGCGCGGAACTGACGTACATCCCGATGTCGGCGCTGGAGGGCGACAACGTCGTGGATCGCTCCGAGCACATGCCTTGGTATGACGATCCCGCCCACCACCCCCACGCCCCCACGCTGCTGGAGTTCCTGGAGGGCGTGGAGGTGGCCTACGACCACCCCTACGACACGCCGGCGCGCTTCCCGGTGCAGTGGGTGATCCGCCCGGCGACCTCGGCGGACTATCGCGGCTACGCGGGCCAGCTGGCAAGCGGCGCGCTGCGCAAGGGCGAGGAGGTGGTGGTACTTCCAGGCGGGGGCCGCACGAAGATTAGGGCGATCGACACCTACGACGGTGAGCTCGAGGAGGCGATGGCGCCGATGTCTTTGACGCTGCTGCTGGAGGACGAGCTCGATGTCTCGCGCGGCGAGCTGATCTGCCGCCCAGGCGAGGCGCCGACGGTGGCAAGGGAGCTAGAGGCCGACATCTGCTGGCTGAGCGAGCGCCCGCTGCGCGCCGGCAGCCGCTACGTGATCAAGCACACCTCGCGCAGCGCGAGCGCGGTGGTGGACGAGCTGCGCGACTGCATCGATGTGCACACGCTGGAGCGCGCGGGCGCGCCGGCGGAGCTGGCGCTGAACGACATCGGCCGTGTGCGACTGCGCACGAGCGCGCCGCTGAGCTTCGACCCCTACGCGAGCAACCGCCGCACGGGTAGCTTCATCCTGATCGATGAGGCCAGCAACGAGACGGTGGGCGCGGGGCTGGTGGCTCCAGACGGAGCCTGAGGAGCCCGACAAGACGCCTGGGAAGCCCCAGAAGGCGCGCAGGAAGCTCCAAAAGGCCCCGGAATCAGAGACGTCCAGAACCAACTGGCCGCACAGAATCAACTGGCGGCCGATTTGTTCACGAAATCTTTGCGAAATCGTCTCCTGACGGAATACGATTGCAGAGCCAAATCTGAAGCACTTTCGTGCATCTGCACGAAATATTTCGAAAATTCGTGCATCTGCACATTGACGCCGCCGCGAAAGTCCTGTACTTCTTTAGCGGTATTCGAAAAGACAGAACCGCTCAGGCAGTGAGTCAGCACCGACTTGACTGGTGTGACGACCCCCAGTGTCGTCCACCCAGGCAGGCGTGGGACACTGAACGCGAAAGCGTGCCAGGGCAGTGTCTCAGCTCGCGCCCGGGGTTTGTGGAGCGCTTACCCCGGACGCGAGCAGCCTGCCCCCTGAGGGGCCGATCGCACTTCGCTGAGCGGCGTCCTCAGTCGCTCGCGTGCGTAGCACGCCACGCTTCTTGCGTCCTTGCCCAGCTCGGCGCTCGACCCCTCAGGTCCCTCCCTAACCACTGGAATTTCGGTTCCGCAGAGCCAAGCGGGGCGATTTCATGCGCTGCAACCCGCGACGCACGGAGGGGCCTTGAGGGGATAGGCTGCAGCCGGTCGATGTTCACGAAGGTCCTGGTAGCCAATCGCGGCGAGATCGCCGTGCGCGTCGTGCGAGCTTTGGAGGAGATGGGGATCGCCTCGGTGGCGGTTTACTCTGAGCACGACCGCGACGCGCTGCACGCAAAGCGGGCTGATGAGGCCTACAACCTCGGCGGAGGGCCTGCCGCGGAGAACTACTTGAGCGTCGAGAAGATCCTCGATGCGGCGCGACGCAGCGGCGCGGAGGCGATCCACCCCGGCTACGGCTTCCTGGCGGAGAACGCGCCCTTCGCGCAGGCGTGCGAGCAGGCGGGGATCGTTTTCATTGGGCCGCCGGCGAGCGCGATCGAAGCGATGGGCTCAAAGACGCGCGCGCGTGAGCTGATGCAGGCGGCGGGCGTGCCGATCGTGCCGGGTACGACCGAGCCGGTGGCGACTGTTGCGGACGCCTTGAAGATCGCACGCGCAGACATCGGCTTTCCGGTGGCGGTGAAGGCAGCGGGCGGCGGCGGCGGCAAGGGCTTCAGGGTGGCGCTCAGCGAGGAGGAGCTCGAGGGAGCCTTCGAGGGAGCCAGCCGCGAGGGCGAGAAGTTCTTCAGTGACCCGACTGTCTACCTGGAGCGCTACCTGCCCGACCCGCGCCACGTGGAGGTGCAGGTGCTGGCGGACCGCCACGGCAACGTCATCCATCTGGGCGAGCGTGACTGCTCGATCCAGCGCCGCCACCAGAAGGTGATCGAGGAGAGCCCGGCACCGGAGTGGATCGTCAGCCCCGAGTTGCGTGCGCGCATCGGCGCGATCGGCGTGGAGGCAGCACGGGCCGTCAACTACGTGGGCGCCGGCACAATCGAGGGTCTACTGGTTGCAAGCGCGCCCACCAGGGACGGAGACCCGGCCACCCGGGATGGAGACCCGCCCACCCAGGCCGAGTACTTCTTCCTGGAGATGAACACGCGCGTGCAGGTGGAGCACTGCGTGACGGAGATGACCACGGGCGTGGACATCGTCAAGGAGGGCATCCGCGCGGCGGCCGGCGAGGAACTGTCCTATAAGCAGGAGGACATAGCGCTGCGCGGCCACGCGATCGAGTGCCGTATCAATGCCGAGGACGCTGCCAAGAACTTTGCGCCGGCGCCAGGGAAAATCGGCGCCTACAAAGAGCCCACCGGCCCAGGCGTGAGGATCGACTCCGGCGTGGGCGCTGGCGGCGAGGTCTCGCCGATGTATGACCCCATGGTGGCCAAGCTGATCGTGTGGGACGCCGATCGCGCGCAGGCCACGAAGCGTATGTTGCGCGCGCTGGATGAATACGAGATCGAGGGCCTGAAGACATTGATCCCCTTCCACAAGGCGCTGCTGGGCACCGATCAGTGGGCACGCGGGGAGACCTGCCGCGATCTGCTGGAGGACCGCACCTGGCTGAAGACGCTGGCCTTCGAGGCGCCGGCGGGTGGAGCACCCAAGGCAGACGAGGAGGAGGGCGCAAAGGTCGAGCAGAGCTACACGGTGGAGGTCTCGGGCAGGCGCTTTGAGGTGCGCGTGGTGGGCGACCCAGCGGCCGGCACGGGGCAGTACACCGGCATGAACGGCACCGCTCCGGCAGGCACCGCCCGCAAGGCGCCCAAGCGCGGGGCGCGCAAGGCATCCTCGGGCGGGGGGCCAGACACGCTGCCCTCGCCGCTACAGGGAAACATGTGGAAGGTGCTGGTCAAGCAGGGCGACACAGTCCAGGAGGGCCAGTTGCTGTGCATCATCGAGGCGATGAAGATGGAGAACGAGATCACCGCCCACAAGGCGGGAGTCATTGCCGAGCTGCCGATCGTCGAGGGTGCGCCAATCGCTGCCGGCGCCCCGATCGCGACGATCCAGAGCGCCTCAGAGTAGAGCGCCCGTAGCCGAGCAACGCGGCCCCCACAATCGCGACGATCCAGAGCGCCTCAGAGTAGGGCGCCCGTAGCCGAGCAACGCGGCCCCCACCCCCTCCTCCCCTCCCTGGTTTTCCAGGCCGGCGAGAGCCCTCCGGGCCTTCAGTAGGTCCGGAATGTTTCTATTTACTTGACGGCCCGAGCGCGATCCGGCACAGTTGGAGTACGTCCCAGTATTCGGACGTATTGCCTCCACTGACAGGCCCGATCGCCCTTGCCCACACACACCCAGAGCTCACTCGCCGTCGAAGATCCGCCCGAAGCGACCTGTCTGGTCTCGGTGGTGATCCCGTGCCTGAACGAGGCCGAGAACATCGAGGCGTGCGTGGCGACAGCGCTGGCGACGATGGAGCGAGCTGCGATCCCCGGCGAGGTGGTGGTGGCCGACAACGGCTCCGAAGACGGCAGCGCGGAGCTAGCCGAAGCTGCAGGTGCGCGCGTGGTGCACGAGCCGGTGCGCGGCTACGGCAGCGCCTACCTGGCGGGCTTCGCCGCGGCGAAGGGGCGCTACATCGTGATGGCCGATGCCGACCTGACCTACGACTTCAATGAGATTCCGCGTTTCCTGGCGGAGTTGGAAGCCGGCGGGGACATGGTGATCGGCGATCGCATGGACAACATCCATCCGGGAGCGATGCCCTGGCACCACCGCTACATCGGCAACCCCCTGCTCTCGAGCTTCCTGAACCTGCTGTTCCACACCGGGGTGAGCGACGCGCACTGCGGTATGCGCGCGTTTCGGGCAGAACACCTTGAGCGTCTGGAACTGCGCACCACCGGCATGGAGTTCGCCTCGGAGATGGTGGTGCGCGCGGCGAAGGCCAAGCTCGACATCCGCCAGCTGCCGATCGAATACCACGCGCGCGGCGGGGAGTCGAAGCTGTCGAGCTTCCGCGACGGCTGGAGGCACCTGCGCTTCCTGCTGCTGCACTCCCCCAAACACCTCTTCATCGTGCCGGGCGCAGCGATCGCCACCTTGGGGGCGCTGATCTGTGTGATGGTCGCGGCGCACGTCGACGTGCTGGGCCGGCAGTGGGCGGTGCACACGCTGATCGCCGGCTCACTGATGTTGATCGTGGGCGCGCAGATCGTGAGCCTGGGGCTGTGCGCCCTGGCCTACGCCACGTACTTCATGGGTGAGCACGACCCCTGGTTTGAGCGCATGAGCCGCCGCTACCGCCTCGAGCAGGGCCTGATGCTGGGAGGAGGAGTGGCGCTGCTGGGCATCGCGCTGGTGGCGGTGGTCGTGTTCGAATGGATCCAGAGCGGCTTTGGCAACCTCGTGCAGGAGCGCGTGGCGATCGCGGCCGCGACGCTGGTGGTGCTGGGCATGCAAATCGCCTTCACCTCGTTTCTGCTCAGCATCCTGGGACTGCGGCGGCGCTAGTGCGCATTCGACTCACCATCGCCATCGGGCTGGCGCTCACGGCTGTCGCCGTCGGCATAAGCCTTGCGCGCTCGCCGCTGGTGCGGGCGGGAACCGACGGTACGCCGCTGCCCACGGAAATCGGCGCGACCTCCGTACCCACCACAATTTGCCAGGGCGAAGAGACCGTTCCCGCTGGCACCACGGCGATGCGCGTCTCGATGCTCTCGCTGCTGGGCCCGCGTATAAAACTGGTGGCGCGCTCCGGCGGGCAGGTCATAACGACCGGCGAAATCGGCTACGGCTGGACCGGATCGGTCGTGACGATCCCGGTCGCACGCGTGGTTGGCACCCATCGCCACACGAACATCTGCGTGTCGCTGGCAAAGCGCCAGCAATTGGTGAACCTTCGGGGTGCCAACACGAAGTTCTCGCCGGCGGTGACTGAAGGCAAACAGGTGCTGTCGGGTCGCATGCGCTTTGACTATCTGCGCCCCGACAACAAGTCGTGGCTGTCGCTAGCGCTGCCGACGGCGCGACGCATCGGTCTGAACATCGGCGGCGGCGCGGGAATCATTCTGATCCCCCTGATGCTGCTGCTGAGCGCTGGGACGCTGGCATCGTGGCTGCTGGTGAGGGACCTGCGATGAGCAAGCGCGGGGGCACGAGGACACCGAAAACGTCCACGGAGGCGCCTGCCGCGCCGGGGCGGCGGGGGGGCTCGCGCACAAATGGCCGCACGGAGACGACCCCGGCGCCGCGTAAGGCGCCGCGTAAGCCGCCGGGCGTGCGCACGCGGGCCACGCGAGCCTCACGGACTACGACCCAGCGCACGCGCCAGAGCCGCGCTTGGGCGGCGATCAGGGGCATACCTACGACGGCCTGGGTGTGCGCGCTTGTGGCCGTTCTCAACTGCGCCTGCTGGTCGTTCCTGATCCCGCCGCTACAGGGTCCCGACGAGCAGGCGCACTTCGCCTACGTGCAGCAGTTGGTGGAGAACGGCAAGATGCCCAACGGATCTTCAGAAGAAAACTTCTCGCCCGAGGAGCTGGCAGCGATGAACGACCTGGGGTTCGGGGAAGTGATCCTCAACGCCGGCTCTCCCTCGATCCCGAACCGCGCCGGGCGCGAAAAGCTTCTACACGACCTCTCACAGCCGGGGCTGTCGCGTAAAGGCGATGGCAGCGTGGGTGTGGCGGCGTCCGAGCCCCCGCTCTACTACGCGCTGCAGACGGTTCCCTACGAGCTCGGTTCGGGCAGCAGCCTGATCACGCGCCTGGAGCTGATGCGACTGCTCTCGGCGCTGCTATGCGGCCTGACGGTGCTGCTCGTCTTCCTCTTCATCCGCGAGGCGCTGCCAGCGGTGCCGTGGGCGTGGACGGTGGGGGCCCTGAGCGCGGCGCTCTCGCCGCTGCTGGGGTTTGTCGGCGGCTCGCTCGATCCTGACGCGCTGCTGTTCGCAGTCTGCGCCGCCCTCTTCTACTGCTTCGCGCGCGCCTTTCGCCGCGGATTCGACCGGCGCATGGCGGGCGCGCTCGGCGGTGTGGTTGCCCTCGGCTTCCTGACCAAGGTCAACTTCCTGGCGCTCGTGGCGGGCATCGCGGTCGGCCTAATTCTGCTGACCATTCGCGAAGCGCGCGTCTCGCGGCGCGAGGCGTATCGCACCCTGGCGCTTGCCGCCGGGATAGCTATCAGCCCTGGGGTGCTGTACTTCCTGGTCAATCTCGCGGGGCACAAGGAACTGCTGGGCATTGTCTCGGGCTCGATCAAGACCACCGAACGCCACAACATTCCCAACGAGCTCGCCTACATCTGGCAGTTCTACCTCCCCAGACTGCCAGGCATGCCCCATGACTTCCCAGGCATTTTCCCGCCGTGGCACGTCTGGTTCAAAGGCGCAGTGGCGCGCTACAACTGGCTTGAGACCTCGTTCCCCGGTTGGGTGTACAAGGTCGCGCTGATACCCACCGCGGCAATCGCTGGGCTGTCCGCCCGCGAGCTATACCTCAAGCGCCAGCTGTTGCGCCAGCGCATTTGGGAGTTCGCCGTCTACCTGACGATGCTGGTGGGGCTGATGGGGCTGCTCGCAGCGGCCTCGTTCGACTCCTTCCCCACGCTGGCGCTCGGCGACTCCGAGCCCCGATACTTCCTGCCCATGCTGGCGCTGGGCGGCGCACTTCTAGCCCTGGCAGCCCGTGGCGCCGGCAAGCGCTCGGGGCCGGTTGCGGGAGCCGCAATCGTGATGCTGTTTCTCGGCCACGACGTCCTCAGCCAGCTGCTGGAGATCTCGCGCTACTACCACCCGCTGTGACGTTTTCCAGATGGAGCCGATGCTGCGCCTTGCTGCGCCGTGTCGGAGGTAGCTGCGCGTCGGCGCCGTGCTCCTGAAAGGCTTGCAGGTAAGCGAGGTCCTCCTCCAGCACCACCAGAGCCTGGGCGCCCTCCATGGCAGGACCGTGACCGGGCACAACGCGATCGGCGCCTTCCACCAAGGGTCGCAGCCGCTGGAGGGTGGCCTTGTAGGTCTGCGGATTGCCATCGCCTTCGGCGAAGAAGGGAATCTCGATCGAGGAGAGGTAGTCGCCGGCGAGGAGCACCCGTGCCCAAGGGGCCCAGATGGCCATGCCATCACAGGTGTGCCCTGCGGCGGGGTGCAGCTCGAGCTCGTGCGGGCCGATCGCCAGGCGTCCTGGCACGGGCAGGGGCTGTAGCTGACCCAGCATCAGCGGCCTGCGTTCGAGGTAGTACTCCTCGTCGAAGGCGCGCAGCTCACGCTGGGCCTCGCCGGGCGTGGCGAGCAGACGTTCATAGGTGCTCTGCGCACAGCCGAGCGAGGCGTCGGGAAAGGCGAGGCGCCCCAGCAGGTGATCCCAGTCGCCGTGGGTGGCAAGCAGTCCGCTCAAGCGTGACCGAAGAAGAGAGGCCCGGCTCGTTGGCCTTCGGCCGGCTGCACCACCCTCTATCCCTGCCTGGTCCAACACTGACGGAAGGGCATCCAGCTCCTCGGGCAGAATCGGCGAGTCGATCATGAAGCACTCCTCACCGGCGCGCACGATCGTGCAGTTGGTCTGCCAGATCTGACTTGTGACGAGGATGACGTCGGGGTGCAGAGAGACGGCCCTCACAGCGGCCCCTGCCGTCTCAGGCGATGCCGAGCAGCTTGGCGGCCTCGCGCAGGGTGGCGACCTCGACGGTGGGCTTCTTCTGGCTGGAGTCGAGGACCTCCTTGTGGCGGTTGACCCAGATCACGGGCACGCGCGCCTTGATGCAGGGGGCTACGTCGTGGTAGTAGCTAGAGGCCACGTGCACCCAGCCCTTCTTCGTGCCCATGCGCCGGGCGCACTCGGTGAAGTGCGCGGGGTCGGGCTTGTAGGAGCGGACCTGCTGGGCGGTGACGACGAGGTCGAAGTCGATCGGGATGTGGCGGCGGGTCTGCCCCAACAGCTTGTCGTCGATGTTTGAGAGCAGCCCCAGGGAGTACTTCTTGGCGAGCTTGGGCAACTGGGTGGTGGTTTCCTTGAAGGGCGTCCAGCGCTGTACGGAGTCGGGCAGGAAGCTCGCGCGGGAGGGTTCCAGGGGCCACTCGATGCGCTTGGCTATCTCCACTGCCGTACGCCGTAGGACCTCGGCGTAGAGCTCATAGGAGCCGCTCTCGACTTCGCGGGAGATCTCGTGAAATAGCGGCAGGACGAGATTGGGGTCGAGGTCAAAACCCTCGCGCGCTGCCTCCTTGACGAAGGCTTCGAGGATGCCCGACTCCCAGTCGATCAGCGTGCCGTAGACATCGAAGGTGACGAATGTGACGTTCTTGGGGATGGCCATGAGGTGGGCATTATGCCCTGCCTGCCTCCTGGGACGCGGTGCGGCTGCTTGCGCTAGAGTCCCGCGCCGCTATGGAGAGACTGAGAAAGAAACTGCTCCTCGGTGGGCCGAGAGGAGACCGCTGATGGACCTCCTGGAGTATCAGGGCAAGCAGCTATTCGCCCGCCACGGCCTGAAGGTGTCCTCGGGCGAGGCCGTGAAGAGCATCGAGGACGCGGTCGCGGCCGCCGCCAAGGTGGGCTACCCGGTGGTCGTCAAGGCGCAGGTGCTGATCGGTGGCCGCGGCAAGGCCGGCGGCGTCAAGCTGGCCGACGACGAGGCGCAGCTGCGCGAGCATGCCGGCAACATCCTGGGCATGGACATCCATGGCCACACGGTGCGCACCCTGTGGATCGAGCACGCCAGCGAGATCGCCACCGAGTACTACGCCTCGGTGCTGCTCGACCGCTCGGCCAAGGCGCCACTCGTGATGTTCAGCGTCGAGGGCGGCATCGACATCGAAGAGGTCGCCGAGAAGACGCCGGAGAAGCTGATCCGCCACCACGTGGACGCATTGAAGGGGCTCTCGCGCGAGGAGGCCGTGCAGATCGCAACCGAGGGCAAGGCCGACGCGGACGTGATAGCGGGCGTCGCCGACGCGCTGCTGGCGCTGTATGAGGTGTGGTGGCAGGAGGATGCGACGCTGGCGGAGATCAATCCGCTGATCGTCACGCCGGAGCGCGAGGTCAAGGCGCTGGACTCCAAGGTCTCACTGGATGGCAATGCGCTGTACCGCCACCCGGAGAACCAGGGGCTCTCGGACGCGGAGAACGAAGACCCGATCGAGCGGCGCGCCAAGGAGCAGGGCGTGCAGTACGTGAAGCTCGACGGCGACATCGGCATCCTCGGCAACGGCGCGGGCCTCGTGATGAGCACGCTTGACGTGGTGGCCCAGGCCGGTGGCAAGCCCGCCAACTTCTTGGACGCCGGCGGGGGCTCCGACGCGGCCAAGATCAAGCAGGCCGTCGAGCTGATCCTCGAGAACGACGCTGTGAAGGCGGTCCTTTTCAACATCTTCGGCGGCATCACGCGCTGCGATGAGGTAGCCAAGGGCCTGATCGCGGCCTTCGGCGAGATCCAGCCCGAGGTTCCCTTCGTGGTGAGACTTGACGGCACCAACGACGTCGCGGGGCGCGAGCTGCTGGCAGCGGCGGCGCTACCCAACGTGCACCCGGCGCGCACGATGAATGAGGCAGCGGAGCTGGTTGTCGAGCTCGCGGGTAGGGAGAGGGTGGGGGCCGGTATCTGATGGCCGTGCTCGTCGATGAGAACACGCGCCTGGCGGTCGCCGGCATAACGGGCCGCGAGGGCAGCTTCCATACGCTCAACAACCGCACCTACGGCACCAATGTGGTGGGCGGTGTAACCCCAGGCAAGGGCGGCCAGGACGTCGAGGGCATCCCGGTGTTCGACGACTGGGCCAGTGCGATGGCGGAGTCTCAGCCCAACACGGCGATGATCTTCGTGCCGCCGCGCTTTGCGGCCGACGCGATCCTGGAGGCGGCGGCCGCCGGGGTGAAGCTGGTGATTACGATCACCGAGGGCATCCCCGCGCACGACGAGCTGCGCGTCTACAACACGCTCAAGCGCGACCATCCGGGCACACGCCTGATCGGCCCCAACTGCCCCGGCATCCTCTCCCCGGGGAAGGCCAACGTGGGCATCATCCCCGCCTCTTTCTTCAGAGACGGAAACGTTGGCGTGGTTTCGCGCTCGGGCACGCTGACGTACCAGATCGGCAACGAGATCGCCCAGGCGGGCTTCGGCTGCAGCTCGATCGTGGGCATCGGCGGGGACCCCGTGCCTGGCTCTTCCTTCGTGGATGTGCTGGAGCTCTTCCAGAACGATGAGCAGACGGAGCTGATCGTGCTCTCCGGCGAGATCGGCGGCAGCGCCGAGGAGGAGGCGGCGCAGTACATCGCCGAGCACGTCTCAAAGCCCGTGGTTGCCTACATCGCCGGCTTTACGGCCCCCGCAGGCAAGCAGATGGGCCACGCCGGCGCGATCGTCTCGGGTTCCGCGGGGACCGCCGCCGCAAAGGCCCAGGCACTCGAAGCCCAGGGCGTGCGCGTGGGACGCACCCCCACCGAGGTGGCTGAGCTCGCAGTGCAGATCCTGCGCGGCTGAGCGCCCCTCGATCGAGCACCCCGGCTCGCCCGGGAATGGCCACGGGTCCATCCGAGCGCGCCGCGCCAGACGCCTCTGTCTTCACGATAGAAACGAAGAGTTCTGACTGTTTGCAGCACCTCTGCTTTCGGGCTACCTTTGCCCGGTGGCAGTCGACGCCCGCATAGGCCGCTCCAGAGCCTCCCGCACACGGCCGCGCTCCACGGACGGGCAGTCGCTGCCGCGCTGGCCGCCGCGGTGGCCGGCGGAGGCGTGGGGAGCGATCGGGCTCACCGCGCTGTTCCTCTGTCTGACGATGTGGTGGGTGCTGAGCGACGAGAGCGTGCCGATCTCCGACGCGGGCTTCCATCTGCAGGTGGCGATCGAAGTCTTCAAGGACCTGCAGGCGGGGCACTTCTCCAAGGCGGTCGAACCGCACCTGCAGTACCCGCCGCTGCTGTATCTGGTGGCCGCGGCAGGCGCGTATGTCGGCGGCTTGGGCATCCCCTCGATGGTTATCGCCGAGAACCTCTTCTTCGTGCCGCTGCTGGCGCTCGGCTGTTACCAGCTCGGCCGCCTCGCGTTCGGGCCGCGGGCGGGCCTCCTGGCGGTCGTCTTCGCGCTGGGATCGCCGCTGGTGGTGAAGCTCTTCCACCTGACGATGCTCGATGCGCCGCAGGCAGCAATGGCGGCCGTATCGGTGTGGCTGATCCTCGCCACGGCGTACTTCACGAACCTGCGCTACTGCGCCGCCGCCGGGCTTGCGGTTGGCCTCGGGATGCTCACCAAGGAGTCCGTGGCGCTGTTCGTGATCGGGCCGCTGGCGGTGACATTCGTGCGTGGTGGCTGGCGCAATTGGCAGGGCATGGCGGTGTTCGGCGCGGTCGTGTTCGTGGTCGCCGGGCCGTGGTATCTCAACGATCTCACGCAGGTGCAGGAAATCGGCACCGGCGCAGCCAACTCGGGCACGATCGGCAGTGGCCCGCTTGCGCCCCCACGCTTCTCGAGTGACAACCTGCAGTGGTACACATGGAGCTTTCTCACCACGCAAATCTATCTGCCACTGTTCCTGTTCTCCGCGGTCGGCGGCGTGTGGACACTCGTGGGATTCGTGCGGCGGCGCTGGGTGAGCCCGTTTGCGCCAGAGCTGGCGATCGGTGCCTTCGTCGCATGGTTCGGCCTGACACAGACCTTCGTCCACGACAACCGCTACAGCATGTCGATGCTCGTCTATCTGGCGGTGTTCGGCAGCTTCTGGATCGTGCGGCTGCCACGTCCGGGGCGCATCGCGGCAACGAGCGCGCTCGCGATGGTGGCGATCGCAAACACCCTCGCGAGCAGCTTCGGCGTGGGGGGAATCGTGAGCGTCACACTGCCACACGCCCTGCAGAGAGCCACCAACGAGCCCAGTTTCGCGACGATCTATTCCAACGAAGGCTATCTCGCGCCCACTGCGCCGGACCGCAGCGGCAACATGCTGGGAACGCTGCAGGCGCTCAAGCGCAGAGGCGTAATCGGCGTGGTGATGCTGCCCTCCGAAGCGCCCAACGAGGCGGCCTTCGAGGAAGGCCTGCTGCCGCTCACCGTGATCGCGAACCTACAGTTCGGCGAATCCTCCTCGACGTCTGGTCTCAGTCCGTCGATCGCGGTATTCGACCGCGAAAAGCTCGGCAAGAGCCCGGCCCCGCCCTGTGTGACGCTCAACGACGGCACGGGTGTGTGGATCCGCTTAGGCGATCCTTATGCCGCCGGGGCCAAGAACTTCTGCCCCTCGCACAAACCGCAGTTCTATCTGCACTGAGCAAACGCCTCGCGGAGCCGAGCGGACTCCCCGAACCGAGGAGACGCAAGGCCACGCAAAAGTCTGCCCAGGGCTCATGTTCTGCGCGCGCGGGCCCGAGTAGGATGAGTGCCTGCCTCGGGTGGACGCGCACTCATGACCGATACGTTCCCAAGCGGATTCAGCACACCTCTCGGCGCCCCTGAGGACGCCGGCGAGCCGACCGGCGAGGTCACGACCACGCTGGCTGAGCTGGAGCGCAAGCTGCGCGAGCTTGAGCGCGAGCTCACATCGATCGGGCGCCGCAGGGTTCGCCCCGAGGGCACTGGTGCCACCGAGGAACCCCTCGCCACGACCCAAGCACGTGAGGGCCTTGCGAGCAGCGGCCGACTCGTTGACGAGCGGATGGAGCAAACGCGGGCGCAGCCACCTGTGCAGCCCTCACGCTGGACGCCCCCAGCGCCATCCCCTCAGCCCGCGCCATCCGCATTCTCAGCGCCATCCATGCCCCCAACACCGCCTGCGCCCCCAGCGCGCCCTGCGTCACCCATTAGCGAGGCCACGGAAGAGCGTCCGCGCCCGACCGAGGCGCAGTTGGCGGCGCTGGCAGAGCTGCGGCGCTTTGGCGAGCGCCTCGAGCGCTTCACTAGCGAGCTGACCGCCGACTACGACGCTGTGCTCGCGCGCGTCATGGCCGCGCTTTCGGGGCGGCCGATGCCGGAGGCGCCGGCGCCTGGAGAGACTGCCGTCAACCGGGAGCCCCTGTTTGAGGGTCGCGTGGAGCTGGGAGTGGGGCCGTTCTACGACATCGGCTCGCTGAGCGCCTTCGAACAGCAGGTGGCAAGCGTGCCCAGTGTCAGCGAGATCTCGGTGCGCCGCTTCGAGGCAAGTCACGCGGTGGTGGACCTGCGCCTGAGCGCTCCAGTGGCGCTGCTGGCCGAGCTGCGGCGTGTGCTTGACAGCGACTTCGGTGTGCGCCAGGTGGCACCGGGGCGCATCGCGCTGAGCTTCGATGAGATCTGAGCCTTTGCTCTATAAGCTTCGCCGCCATGGCAGGCTCGACCATCTCTTTTGCGCGCGGGGCACCGTCGCTTGACATCATCGATGTGCAGGGTCTGAGCGAGGCGGCGACGCGCGCCTTTGCCAACGACCCGGCGGGCACGACGGCGTATGGCACCTCGATCGGCTACCCCCGCCTGCGTGCGTGGATCGCCGAGCGCCACGGCGTGGAGCCCGAGCGGGTGCTGGTGACAAATGGCTCGATGCAGGCCGACGCCTTCCTCTTTGAGCAGCTCGTGCATAGCGGCGATGAGGTGGTGGTGGAGCGCCCCACCTACGACCGCACCCTGCTCTCGCTGCGCGCGCGGGGCGCACGGGTGCACGCGGTGGAGCTCGCCACCGACGGCATCGACACCGACGCCCTGGCGAGCCTGCTGGACGGTGGCGCGCGGCCGAAGCTGGCCCACATCATCCCCAACTTCCAGAACCCCGCCGGCTATACCCTTTCGCGCGCCAAGCGCGAGGCGCTGCTGGAGCTGGCGCGCAAGCACGACTTCATCGTCTTCGAGGACGACCCCTACGTGGAGCTGCGCTTCAGTGGCGAGCGCCTGGAGACGATGCTCTCGATGGACCCCGCGCGGGTCGTGTACGCGTCGTCCTTCTCCAAGACCGTGTGCCCGGGTATACGCGTGGGCTACCTCGTTGGACCCACCGAGCTGATCGGGCAGATCGCCAAGCTGGCCACCGGCACCTACATCTCCCCCAACATGGTCTCGCAGTCGATCGTGTATGAGTTCTGCGTCTCAGGCGCGCTGGAGCGCTCGATCGAGACCGTCAAGACAGCCCTCACCAAGCGGCTGCGCACGCTGGAGGTGGCGTTACGGCGCGAGCTGGGAGAGGCGCAGTTCGTCGCCCCCGAAGGGGGCTACTTCATGTGGGTCACCCTGCCCGAGGGCACCGATGTGGGCGCCCTCTTCAAGGCCGCCGCCGAGCGCGATGTGGCCTTCGTCAAGGGCACCGACTTCCTCATGGAGGGCGGCAAGAACACGCTGCGCCTGGCCTACTCAGGTGTTACGCCAGAGGAAGTCGACGAGGGCATCAGGCGCCTGGCTGACGCCTATCGCTCACTCTGAACCGCCAGTTCGTCAGCGACCGTACCGTTGACCGAGCACCAGCTGCTCCGGCAGCGCGGTGCGCACGGGGGGTGAGGGATCGGCCATCACCGACACCGTTTCGGCGACGCTGGGGGTGATCGCACGCCGGCTTCCGTCGGCGAGCTCGATCACGACCTCCTCGTCGTCGTGCGCTACGAGGGTGCCCTCAAGGCCCGGCTCAAGGCCGGAGCTCATGAGGTAGTGCAGGAGGTCCTCGGCCTCGTTCTCGAAGCGCAGCACGCGCACCTTGGCGCCGAGCTGCACATCGGCCAGGGGCACTCCGGCGAGACGCGCGCCGGCGGTGATGGGGTGACCGTGAGGGCAGGTCTTGGCATCACCGATCGCCGCCAGCATACGTTCCTCAAGCACGGGCGACATGGCGTGCTCCAGGCGCTCGGCCTCCTCGTGCACCTCATCCCAGGGAACACCAAGCACATCGGTGAGGAAGCGCTCAATCAAGCGGTGGCGGCGCACGATGCCCTCGGCCTGCTCGGCGCCCTGCGCGGTAAAGGCGATCACTTTGTCCTCGCCGCGCGTGACATAGCCGTCGCGCTCAAGGCGGCCAACCATCTCGTGCACGGTCGGCGGCGAGAGCTGCATGGCGCGTGCCACGTTGGCGCCGGTCATCGGCAGCCCGGCCTCGTGCAGCCAGAAGAGGATCTGCAGATACTCCTCCTCGGCGACGGTTGCTGTTTCGCTGGTCATCTCAAGCTGATGCTAGAGGACGCACATGGGCCCGGGCTTGCCGCTCGCGGGACACGCGAGAGTCGGCGCTAGACGTAGAGCTGGTCGAAGGTGCACTCGCGCGCGGGCTTGTCCTCGCGCCAGCGCCGCAGCTTGGCGCCGTGGCGGATGCGCCCGGCGCTGACGTGATCGAAGTCGATCTCGACTACCAACTCAGGCCGCAACCCAACCCACTCCAGATCGCGGCCCGCGGTCCAGCGGCTGGGGTCCGCGGAGCCGTGCTCGCCGGTGGCGTAGGGCGCGAGGAAGTCGACCAGGCGGCGCTTCTCGGCGGCGGTGAGACCAGAGCAGTGGCCCACGACGCGCAACTCGTCGCCGTCGTAGAGGCCGAGGATGAGGGCGCCGACGGTGCCAGCCTCTTTGCCGGGGCGCCAGCCGGCCACGACGGCATCGATCGTGCGCACGCGCTTGACCTTGGCCATGCCCCGGCGCTTGCCGGGCTCGTAGATGGCCGACCTGTCCTTGGCCATCGCGCCCTCGGCCGTGGCCAGCCAGCGTTTGGCCTGCTCAGCCGAGTCCGTCGTCTGCATCAGCTCCACAGGAGCCTGCGCCCACTCGTCGCCCTCCAGCAGTTGCTCTAAGCCGGCGCGGCGCTCGGCGAAGGGACGCTCAAGCCAGGAGCTATCCCCGAGCGCAAGCAGGTCGAAGACGACATACACGGCCGGGGTCTCCTTGGCGAGACGCTGCACGCGCGAGTCAGCCGGGTGCAGGCGCTGCTGCAGCGCATCGAAATCCTCGCGCCCGTTCGCGCCACGCACGACGATCTCGCCGTCGAGCACGTAGCGTCCCGACGGAAAGTGCAGCTCGGGGAAGTAGCGCCCCAGCGGGCGACTGCCGCGCGACTGCAGAAAGACCTCGTCGCCGTCGACGAAGGCCAGGCAGCGAAAGCCGTCGAGCTTGACCTCATACACGTACTGCTCGCCCTCGGGCAGGGCCTTGCGCGAGAGCGCCAGCTGGGGGGCGAGTGGGGTGGTGAGAGGCAGCGCCACGCGCTTAGGTCCCTCCGTAGCCGAGTCGCCGTCGCTGCTCCGAGATGCCCTGCCGCCACCAGCGCGCGCACGGCTCGGCTGCACGCGCCGCGGCTCGCCCTTCTGCTTGCGGAAGTGGGGCGGCCAGGGGGCGTCGCCGAGGCCCTCGCGCTCATCGCGCGCGGCGAGCTCCAGCAGGGAAGCGAGCGAGCCGGCGTGCTCGTCCATGTCCGCCGACGGGTCACCGCGCTCGCGCAGGCGCGCGGGGACCGTGTCCAGGCGCAGCTCGGCGGGCTCGACATCGGCTACCTCATCCCAGTCAAGCGGGCAGGACACGCGAGCGTCAGCGACGGCGCGCACGGAGTAGGCGGAGGCGACGGTGCGGTCGCGGGCGTTCTGGTTGTAGTCGAGGAAGACGCCTTTGCGCTGCTCCTTCCACCAGCGCGTGGTGGCCTCATCGGGCATGCGCCGCTCGACCTCGCGGGCGAGGGCCAGGGCGGCGCGGCGCACTTCCTTGAAGGGCTGCTCGGGGAGGAGGCGCACGAACACGTGCATGCCGCGCGAGCCGGAGGTCTTGGGGTAGCCACGCAGACCGTGCTCCTCCAGCACGTCCTTCACGCACAGCGTCACCTGGCGCACCTGGGCGTAGGGGATGTCGGGCTGCGGGTCGAGGTCGATGCGTAGCTCGTCGGGGTGATCGAGGTCGGCGCGGCGCACGGGCCAGGGGTTCCAGTCGATCACGCCCAGGTTGACCCCCCAGACGAGGTGGGCGGCGTCGTTGGGTACGAGCTCGCGCGCGTGGCGGCCGCTGGGGAAAGTGACCACGGCGGTCTGCAGCCACTCGGGAGCGCTGTCGGGCACGCGCTTCTGAAAGAAGGGCTCGCCGGTCACGCCGTCCACCCAGCGCTTCATCACAGTGGGCCGCTCGCGTAAGTGGCGCACCACCGCCTCGGAGCACTCGATGTAGTAGTTGATGAGGTCGAGCTTGGTGAAGCCGGGCTCGGGGAAGTAGAGCTTGGAGGGGCTTGAGACGCGCAGCTCCTGGCCGCAGAGCTCGATCATGATGTGCTCGCCTTTGGGGGGCATCGTGTAAGGATGACCGACTGTGACGCCATCCGTGACCCCGTGCAGCGTGCTCGTCGCCGCAGAGGACTTCGGCGGGACGCTCGACGCCACCATGGTGGCGCGCGCGATTGACCGGGGGCTGCGCGCCGGCGCGGCTGGGCGAACCGGCGATATGGAGAGCGACCCGGGAAGCAAGCTGGAGATCGACCTGTGCCCGATCGCCACGGACTCAGCCAAACTGCGAAGCGATTTCGACGTACGCATGCGCGCCGCGCGAGCCGTGGTCATCGCTGCTCCCCACCTGGACCACGAGACGCTGCTGCAACGTGGCGCAGCGTGCGAGATCGCCACTCGCGCGCGGCAGGCGGGAGTGCCGTGCTACGCGGTCGCCGGCAGCAATGCCATGGATCTGTTCGAGTTGCGCATGCTCGATCTGCAGGCGGTGCTCCAGGCCGGCACCTTCATCGAGCTCAGAGCCGCGGGCGACAAACTGGGCGGCTTGATCTAGCTTGCCTATTTCCATATATTTTGATAGTTTTATCCAATGTCGTCGATAGCGTGGCATAACGGCCAGTACGTTGAGCCCAACCGCAGCACCGTGCGGATGCGCGAGTTTGTGAGCCGAGTGCTCGCAGAAGACGAGCAGCCCGGGGAGGTGCTCGAGGGTGGTTGCGGCGCCGGAGCCAAGATGCTGCAGCTGTCAGATCTCTTTCCGCAGGCACGCTGGACCGGCGTGGATCTGGATGAGGAGCCCGTGCGGGCGGGGCAGGAACGCTTGGACCCGCAGCGCTTCACGCTCTTGCAGGGCAACCTGCATGAGCTTGAGCAGACCTTCGGCACGCAGCGCTTTGACATCAGCTTCTCGATCATGACGCTCTCCTGGATGGAGGACTATGAGCACGTCGTCGAACAGATGCTCGCGGTGACGCGCAAATGGCTGTTCATCTTCAGCCTCTTCAGCGATACCCAGGTCGACGCGTTCATCCGCATTGTTGGCCGCATGCCGGGAACGCAGGAGGGTCTGAGGTCGTTCTACAACGTCTACTCTCTGCCCAGGTTCCTGCGCTTCTGCCACAAACTTGGGGCTACCGAGGCTGTGACGGAGCCATTCGAAATCGATCTCGACCTCCCCCGTCCGGACCACGGCGGTATGGGCACGTGGACCGTGGGCACGGCCGATGGCCGGCGCTTACAGTTCAGCGGCCCACTGTCGATGCCCTGGTGGTTCGTTGCGGTGCGGGCCCCGGTTGGTGGTTCATAGGAAGCACCGGCCCTCGCCGCGATAGGTGGGCACCTCATCGACCACCCGCTGACCTTCGATCAGATAGAGCCGGTCAAAACGCTCGCAGAGCTCGCCGGCCTTGGTGTGACGGAAGTAGACGCGGTCCCCCACGCGCAGCGTGTCAGCGGCCTGGCCGAGCAGCGGCGTCTGCACCTCCCCGGCGCCCTCCTGGGCATCGAGGCGCAACCCGCGAGGCAGATGGGGACTGGGCAGACGCACGCGATCACCGGGGCCGGAGGCCAGGTAGCCGCCTCCGAGCACGGTCACGACACCCGGTCCGGGCCGGCGCACGACGGGCAGCGCGAACATGGCGGCGGGGCGCAGGCGGAAGGCGCGGTATGCGTCGAAGAGGGTCGGCGAGTACAGCCCCGAACCCGCCGCAAGCTCGGTGATGGCCGCCTCGCGCGCGGTGCCGAGCAGGCTGCCGGTGCCACCGCCGTTGACGAACTGAAGCGGCGCCACGGCACGCACGGCCTGCACAGCAGCGGCGCGGCGGCGGGCGAGCTCGCGGGCGGAGGCCAGCTGCAGCAGGCGGATGGCGGCGCCGCGTAGGGGCTTGCCCGGCGGTGCGTCGCCGAGGCCGGCGATCTGTGACTCATAGGCCATCATCCCCACGAGCTCAAACCCCTCGCGCGCCACGATCGCCCGGGCCAGTGCCGCGGCCTGCGCGGGCGTATGGATGGGCGAGCGCTTGGCTCCCACGCGCCCGCGTCCGCGCGGCAGGGGAAAGCCGGCGTCGAGCTCCAGGCAGACCCGCAGCGGCGCGCCCCGCCTGCCGGCCTGCGCCGACAGCGCCGGCCTCTGCCGACCGACCTGCGATCGCCCAATGGCGGCATCGATCAGGTCCAGGTGCTCGACGCTGTCCACCATCACGCTCACCCGCGTCTCGGGGCGCTCCACCGTGAGGACTGCAAGCGCCCGCAGCGCCGCGCGGTCGACGCTGGGGTAGGCCACGAGGATGTCCTCTGCTCCGTGCCCGGCCAGCCACAGCGCCTCGGGCAGAGTGAAGGCCATGGTGCCCGCAAAGCCCGGGCGCTGGAGCACGCGTTCCTGCAGAGCGCGGCAGCGCACGGACTTGCTCGCCAGGCGGATCGGCTTGGGCGCCGCGCGCCTTTCCATCTCCGCCGCGTTGGCCCAGAAGGCATCGAGGTCGACCAGCGCAAACGGCGGATCCAGCTCGGCGGTGGCGAGCTCGAGGCGGCCCAAGTCTGCGGCCGAGCTCACAGGGGTGGCGGGGTGTGGGCGGGTCCTAAGACCCTGTCTGTCCAGGCATTCCCGAAGCGCCCCTGAGGATCGAGCCGCGCGCGCACCTCCTGAAAGCGTTCCCACTCGGGGTAGCGCTTGCGCAGCGAGGCGGCGGTCTGGAAGTGGCGCTTGCCCCAGTGGGGGCGGCCGCCGAGGTCGTCCATCACGCTCTCCACGGCGCGGAAGTAGGGCTCCCACTGCATGCCCTTGTACATGTGCACGGCGACGAAGCCGCTGTCGCGCCCAAAGGCCGTGGAGAGAAAGGCGTCATCCGCGGCAACGGTGCGGACCTCCACGGGGAAGGGCACGGCGAAGCCGTCGTCCTTGACTAGCTGCAGCACACGACGCACGGCCTCGGGTGTGCGCTCGCGCGGCAGCGAGTACTCCATCTCGGTGAACTTCACCAGGCGCGGCGAGGCGAAGATGCGGTCGGAGCGTTCCACGCGGCGGCTGCTGCCGGCGAGGCTGACGACGGCGCGGTTGATGTGCGGGATCTGGCCGGGCAGCAGACGCCCCAATCTGCAGAACGTCCCGAAGGCGTGGTTGGTGAGGAGCACGTCGTTGGCGTATGCCTTCACGCGCGAGCGCGGGCGGGCGGGCTGGTCGGTGCGATTGTTGGTGCGCGTCAGTGCGGTCTCGGTGTGGGGGAAGACGAAGAACTCGAAGTGGTCGTTGCTCAGCGCGAGCTCCTCGAAGCGCTCAAGGGTCTGGAGCAGCGGCGCGGGCCGATCGAGGCCCTCCAGCACGAAGGCCGGCACGCCGCGCAGGGTCACCTCCGCGACGACGCCCAGCGCGCCCAGACCCACGCGGGCGGCACGGAAGACCTCGGGGTCGTGCTCGGCCGAGCACTCAAGCGAGGTGCCATCGGCCAGCACCAGCGTCAGCGCCACGACCTGCGAGGGGATGTTGCGCAGACGCGCGCCGGTGCCGTGCGTGGCCGTCGAAATCGCCCCCGCGATGCTCTGCACGTCGATGTCCCCTAGGTTCTCCATTGCTAGCCCGTGCTCGGCCAGACGCTGATTGAGCGCGTGGATCGTGATGCCCGCCTGCACCTTCACTAGGCCCGCAGAGCGATCGACCTCGAGCACCTGCGCCATCCGGTCGAGCGCCACGAGCACCCCATCGCTGCAGGCGATGTCGCTGAAGGAGTGCCCCGCGCCGACCACCCGCACCCGCCGACCGGCGGCGCCCGCGCGCACCACCACCTCAGCCAGCTCCGCCAGCGAGGAGGGGTGCTTGATGGCCGCCGGCGCGCAGCCCTCATCGCCGGCCCAGTTGCGCCACTGCGTACGTGGGTTCCTGTCGTTAGGCTCGCTCATCGCAAATGACTGAACCCGAGCCTACAACGCGTCCCGAGCCAGTGCCAGCAGCCGGCGGGCCGGAGACACCCGCTGTGACGGGGCGTGTGAGTCGCGGGCGCTCGCTGCCCACCCCGGGTGCGCGTCGGGCCACCGTGATCGGCGCGGGCTCCTTCGGTACGGCGCTGGCGGTGCTGCTGGCCCGCGGGGGGCTGCGCACGACGCTGCAGGCGCGCACGCCTGAGCAAGCTCAACGACTGCAAACCGAACATGAGAACAGCGCCTATCTGCCGGGCGTCGAGCTGCCCGCACAGCTGCGCATCGAGTCGACCTCAGCCGGCGTGGCGCGCGCGGATTATGTGTTCCTGGCGGTGCCGTCGCACGGCCTGGACGGAGTCATCGCCGGCCTGAAGGGCGCCGGCCTGGGGGCGCGGACGGCGGTGGTGTCCGTCGCCAAAGGGCTCGTGCCGCCGCAAGGCACGCCCCCGACCGTGATGCTGAGCGCGACCTTCGGCGCGCGGCGCGTGGCCTGCCTGGGTGGTCCGGCGCACGCGCAGGAGATGGTGCACGCCGGGGCGGCGCTGGTGGCGGCGTCAAGCGATGAGCAGCTGGCGGGCGCGCTGGCGCAGATGTTCACGCGCGCGGGCGTGGTGTGCGAGCAGTCCAATGACCCGATCGGCGTGGAGCTGGCGGGCGCGGCCAAAAACGCGGCGGCCCTGGCGGCGGGGGCCACGGAGGCACAGGGACTCAACGCGGCGGGTGCGGCGGCGGGGCACATCTTCGCGGAGGTGTGGCGCTACGCCGAGCAGCTGGGGGCGCGGCCGGAGTCGATGATCGGCCTGGCCGGAGCGGGCGACCTGGTGGCAACCGCGCTGGCGCGCGAGAGCCGCAACCGCCGCGCGGGGGAGCTGCTGGCGGCGGGCGTGGCGGCAAGCGAGATCCCGGCTCGTATAGGTCAGGCTGTGGAGGCACTGCAGACGGTGCCGCTGTTGGCGCGAGCGCTGCAGGCTGCGGGCGTGCAGGCGCCGGTGACCACCGCACTTGGCCGGCTCATCGCCGGCGAGTTGCCCCTGCAGGAGTGGGTGGGCCTAGTACGCGCGACCGTACCGCCTCCAGCCCGCTGGCGGCGCCCGCGGCCGGGGTTTTGGCGGCGCGCCTGGGGACGGGCGGCTTCAGCATGGCGTCAAACCCAGCTTGACCCTTCGGCTGAGTAACCAGACGAGGCCGGGGGGTGGGCTCCCTTTTTTTCTTTTGATAACGATAGTATATATCGCGTAGATACCATCGCTCTCATGTTTTAGATTAGTCAATACCATGGCGCACCGCCACAAAAAAGAGAACCCCAGCGCGGCCCAGCGTAGATACTATCGTTATCAAGAAACAAAAAAGAGACCCATCTCCCGGACCCTTCAACCTCCACCAAGAAGGAGCCTTGTATGCCTAAGCAATCCAAGCGAGCAAGCCAGGAGAGCGACGCCTACCTTAAGCTCCAGGGCGTCACCTACGACCCCGATGAGTTCTTTGCGCAGGAGAGCCGGCGCGAAAAGATCATCCGGATGCAGGACACGGTGCGCACCAGTCGCACCGTTCCAATCGCAGTGCGCTTCGACCAGTTCACCCTCAAGCGTCTGAAAGCGCTCGCCGCCCTGCGCAACACCGGCTATCAGACGCTGCTGAAGGAGTTCGTGGTGGAGCGCCTCTACGAGGAGGAGAAGCGCGAGGGCATCATCGGCTCATAAGCGTCTGCACGACCGCCTCGTAGACCCCAGCCCCATGGCCCTCCTGCGCGATGCGTGCGTTCTCATGAGCTGCGATCGCGGTACGGATGCTGGGATCGCGCGCGACGGCGTTGGCGACGAGCCAGAAGACAGAGACGTGCTCGGCACAGGCGAGATCCTCGCGCGAGTCGCCAACGGCGAAGGTCTCCTCGCGTGCGAGGCCGCGGGCCTGGCGGTGAAAGGCCACGGCGCTGGCCTTTGAGGCCGAGGCCGGCACGAGGTGGTAGCCGCGCACATGATCGAGCTCGGCGAGCGCCGGTGAGCGGCGGTTGACGACGCCGTTATCGACCAGCCGCAAATCGTCGTGGCCGTGCGCGGCGAGCAGGCTGTCGACCTCCGCCGCATCCACGAGCCCACGGAAGAGGTGGGAGACCTCGCGCCCGGCGTGCCAGGGGTCGTGGTACTCCAGGCGCCCGGCGTAGTGCTCCAGCAGCAGCGCGGGCGCGCCGGAGCGCTCGATCTGCTCGGCGATCGAGAGCTCGCCCGGCAACAGCTCGCCGGTCAGCCAGTACTCCTCGCCCTCCATCACCACGCACGAGCCGGCCTCGTAGATGAAGGCGCTCTGGCCCAGCAGACGGGCGTCCTCGGCCAATGGCCCGCGGCGGCGGCCGGACATCAGCACGATCTCCACGTCGGCGCGTAGGCAGGCCTGTATGGCACGCACCCCATCGATCGAGACTCCGCCATCGCCGTCGTGCAGCAGCGAGGCGCCCTTACCCAGCAGCGTGCCATCGAGATCGAGATAAAGGCAGCGCATACTCATCGCCGTGGCCTCGCCTCGCAGCGGCCGGCCACGCAGCGACCCAGCTCGCTGCTCCTATCGGCAGCCATCATCGCCTCGCCACACTCACAAGCGGCGGGCGCTCCTGCAGCTCAGGCGCGGCCAACCCCTCCGGCGCCAGGCGGCCTTCGCGCTCCAAGCGCACGGCAATCGTCGCCAGCACGGTCTGCGCCATCGCGGACAGCGAGGACAGCGACTGATGTGTGTTCCTATGCACATCTAAATCGACCTGCGCGACCCCCACCCCCCCTAAAAAATTCCAGGCATCCAAAAGCATGCCGATCTCCACACCGTAGCCAGCTGTGAACGGGAGCCTTTCAAACAGCTCGCGCCGCGCGGCGACCTCGCCGGCCAGCGGCTGGCGCACACCCGCGAGCTCGGGGTAGAACAGCGCGAGCGCGGGGCGCGCAACGAGGTGATTGACGCGCCCGCCCCCCTCGGGCAGCGAGATGCCTTCGTGCTCGAAGGGGCGGCGGTAGAAGCCCTTCACGAACGACACCTCCGGCTCGCACACCAGCGGCCCCAGCACGCCCGTGGCGAAGTGCGCCAGGAAGTCGTGGGTGTCGGCGTCGAGGAAGCACACCAGATCGCCCTCGAGCACGCTGAGGGCGCGCCACATGGCATCGCCCTTGCCCTGTACGGGGCCGAACTCGCTCAGCAGCTCGGCCTCCTGGTAGACGAGGGCACCGGCGCGCTCGGCTAACGCGGCAGTCCCATCGCGCGAGCCGGCATCGATCACCACGACCTCATCGATCGCGCCTGCCTCCTGCAGGGGCACGAGCGCGCCCACGACCTGCGCGACCGTCGCGGCGCACTCGCGCGCGGGCAGGCACACGGAGATGCTCAGCTCGCCGCGCTCGGCCGCGATGCGCTGCGCCGGGTAGGAGGAATGGTGGAAGGTGCGGGCTTTCGCCCACTGCTCGGCGGCGGTGGCGGGCATGGCCTCTACTATCGCAATCCATGGCGATCGAGCGAACATTGGAGCCCTGGAGCGCGCTGCTTGAGGCCGGCGAGCAGGATGGTCGCCTGGTACGCGAGGCGCGGGAGGGACCAAGTGAGGCAACGCTTGTGGAGGCGCCCGCCGAGCTCCACCCCCAGGTGCTGGAGGCGCTCCAGCGCACGGGCATCGAGCAGCTGTACTCCCACCAGGAGCAGGCGCTCCACGCCGCCTGGGCGGGCCCCACGATCGTCACCACCGGCACGGCCTCGGGCAAGTCGTTGTGCTTCAACCTGCCCACGCTCGACGTGCTGTGCCGCGATCCGAAGGCGCGCGCGCTCTACCTCTATCCCACGAAGGCCCTCGCGCAGGACCAGGCGCGGGCGCTGAATGCGTTTGGGCTACACGAACGCGTGCGACCGGCGATCTACGACGGCGACACCCCCAAGGAGTCGCGCAGGGACATCCGCCGCCGCGCCAATGTGGTGTTGACCAACCCCGACATGTTGCACGTGGGCATCCTGCCCCACCACCAGGCGTGGGCCGAGCTGTGGGCCAACCTGGCGGTGGTGGTGATCGATGAGGCCCATGTGTACCGCGGCGTGTTTGGCTCACACGTGGCCAACGTGCTGCGCCGCCTGCGCCGCATCGCCTCGGGCTACGGCACGGAGCCGCGCTTCCTGCTGACCTCGGCGACGATCGCCAACCCGGTGGAGCTGGCCGAGCGACTGACGGGCTTGGAGGACATCACGCTGATCGACGAGGACGGTTCGCCGGCGCCGCAGCGGCGCATCGCGGTGTGGAACCCGCCGCTCACCGATGAAGAGCTCGGCACGCGCCGCTCGGCGCTGGGCGAGGCCGGGGAGCTGCTGGCAGCGCTGGTCCGTGACGGTGCGCGGGCTATCTGTTTCATGAAGTCGCGCAAGGGGGTGGAGCTCTTGAGCCGCCTCGTCAAGGAGGAGTTGCACGACACCCACCCCGAGCTGGCGGAGCTGGTGGAGCCCTATCGCGCCGGCTACACCCCCCAGCAGCGACGCGAGCTGGAGGGCCGCCTAACGCGCGGCGAGCTGCGCGCGGTGATCACCACGGACGCGCTTGAGCTGGGCATCGACATCGGCGAGCTCGACGCCGCGGTGGTCGTCACGTTCCCCGGCACCGTCGCCTCGCTGCGCCAGATGTGGGGGCGGGCCGGGCGGCGCGGGCGGGGCCTCGCGCTGTATGTCGCCGGCGAGGACGCGCTGGATCAGTTCTTCTGCCGCCACCCCGAGGACTTTCTGGAGCGCCCGGTGGAGGCCGCGATCCTCGACCACGAGAGCCCCGAGATCCACGCCGCCCACCTGCTGTGCGCCGCCTTCGAGGCGCCGTTGTCAAGCGAGGACGCCGAGATCCTGGGACCGCGCTGGGAGGCTTACGCCGAGGCGCTCGTCAGCGCCGGGGAGCTGCGCAAGCGCACGAGTCGACAGGCCAATGCGGACTCCGCAAATGCCGCCGCTGGCGGCAGAGCACTGTACGTGCCGCGCAACCCCGGCGACTACCCCCCGGCGCGGGTCTCGCTGCGCTCGGCCTCACCCGACAGTTTCGCCATCGTCAACGTGTCAAGCGGCGAGTTGCTCGGCACCACCGAGGCCGCGCGCGCTCACTCGACCGTGCACCAGGGCGCCATCTACCACCACCAGGGCCGCTCCTATGAGGTGCAGGCGCTCGACGTGGAGCGCCGCCAGGCACTGGTCAAGCCCTTCGAGGGCGACTGGTACACGCGCCCCAAGCGCGAGACCGACACGACCATCGAGCGTCTGCTCGACCGGCGCGAGGCGCTTGGCGTGAAGCTGTCCTTCGGCCAGGTGAGCGTGACCGAGACGGTGCTCGCCTACCAGCGCGTGCGCGTGAGCGACCACTCGCAGGTGGACCTCGTCACGCTCGATCTCCCCCAGACGAGCTTCACGACGCAGGCGCTGTGGTACGAGCTCGACGCGCAGCAGCTTGCCGAAATGGTCTCAATGGAGAAACTGCTCGGCACCCTGCACGCCGTCGAGCACGCCCAGATCGCGGTGCTGCCGCTGCTGGCGATGTGCGACCGCTGGGACATCGGCGGCCTCTCCACCAATCTGCACCCCCAGACGGCGGGGCCGACGATCTTCATCTACGACGGGCACCCCGGCGGCGTGGGCATCACGCGCACGGCCTTCGCGCGCTTTGAGGAGCTCTGCCAGGACGCGCAGCGCCTGATCAGCGAGTGCCCCTGCACGCAGGCCGGCGGCTGCCCGTCGTGCGTGCAGTCGCCCAAGTGCGGCAACCTCAACGAACCGCTCTCCAAGGCCGGCGCTGGGTTGATGCTGAGCGGGATGCTGGAGGCCCTCGCGGGTGTGCCGGCTTGAGTCTCGTGTGCCGGCTTGAGCCTCGGCGCTATGCCGTCTGATTGCCGCGGGCGATCCGGCGCAGGTCGATCGTCTCGTCGTAGAGCTTGGCGTCGACCCCTTCCTCCAGGGCGACATCACGCAGGGGCCGCCCCGAGTCGGTGGCCTTCTTGACGATCGCTGTGCCGAGGTCATAGCCAATCGCGCCGTTCAAGGCGGTGGCCACAGCGAGGGTGGCCCCGGCGGAGGCGTCGGTGCCGGCGCGGTTGGCGCGCAGCCCGTCGACGCACTTCTCGGCAAAGGCGCGCGAGGCGCTTGCGAGCAGGTGCAGCGACTGCAAGAGGTTGCGCGCGATCAGCGGGATGCGGACGTTGAGCTCGAACTGCCCCTGCAGGCCGCCGACGGTGATGGCGGTGTCGTTGCCGATGACCTGGGCGCAGACCTGCAGGACGACCTCGGGGATGACGGGGTTGACCTTGCCGGGCATGATCGAGGAGCCCTTCTGGAGCTCGGGCAGGAAGAGCTCGCCGATGCCGGCGCGCGGTCCGGAGCCCATCAGGGCGAGGTCCCCGGCGATCTTGGTCAGCGAGACGGCCACGACCTTCAGGGCGCCGGAGAGCTCCACGAGGGCATCGCGGTTGGCCTGGGCCTCGAAGGGATCGAGCGGCGGGGCGATCTGCTTGAGACCCGAGTCCTTCTTCAGGCGCGCGCGCACCTTCTGCGCGAAGCGGGGATGCGTGTTGAGGCCGGTCCCCGTAGCGGTCCCCCCCAGCGGGATCTGCCCGACGTGCACAAGCGCGGCCTGCACGCGCTCCTGCCCGAGCGCCATCTGCGCGGCGTAGCCAGCGAACTCCTGGCCGAGGGTGACGGGGACGGCGTCCATCAGGTGCGTGCGCCCGGCCTTGACGACGTTCTCAAAGCTCTTGGCCTTCTTGGCGAACGCCCGCTCGAGCTGCTTCAGAGCGGGCAGCAGCTCGTTGCTGGCGATATCGAGCGCGGCGAGATGCACGGCCGAGGGGAAGACGTCGTTGGAGGACTGCCCCATGTTGACGTGGTCGTTGGGGTGCACGCTGGAGCCGGCGAGGCTGGCGATGACCTCGTTGGCATTAGTGTTGGTCGAGGTCCCCGAGCCGGTCTGAAAGACGTCGATCGGAAACTGGGCGTCGTGCTTGCCGGCGGCGATCTCCGCGGCGGCCTTCTCGATGCGACCCGCACGCCGCTTCTCCAGCAGCCCGAGCTCGCCGTTGACGGCCGCGGCGGCCCCCTTCAGGCGCGCGAGCCAGCGCACCACGGACACCGGCACGGTCTCGCCGGAGATGGGGAAGTTCTCCACGGCCTTGGCGGTCTCCCCGCCCCACAGCTGCTGGGTCTGCGTCATCGGGTCTCCTTGAAATGATTTTTTTGAGGAGCGGCCTTACGGCCGCGTGTGGGCCGCGCATCGCCCGTCTATCGGCGTCGCCGTAACCGGGACGTTATCCGCAGAAGGCGGCAAGCTCCCTGGCGACCCCCACGGGATCGTCGTAGGCCATCAGAAAGCCCGTGCCCGAGAGCACGCGCAACTGCGCGCCTGGAAGCAGCCGCAGTGTCTCTTCGGCCTGCGCGAGGGGGTGCAGATGATCGCTGTCGGCCCAGAGCAGAAGCACGGGCATGCGCAGGCGCGGGTAGGCACGCTCGAGCAGCTCCCGCTGCCAGGGCTCTCCCTGCGGCCAGCGCCGCGCACACTTGGCCCAGGAGCGGGCGAGGTTGGAGTTGCCGGGCACGTCGGCAAATGCCTGGCGCATGAGGTCGCGCGCGGCGGGCTCGCGGCGGGCGGAGAGGCGCAGGCCGAGTTCCGGTGTGAAGACCGCGCGCGTGCCGTAGCTGAGCAGGCGATCCACACCAGGGATGGCGCCGGCGCAGGTCGCAGCGCGCCAGGCCGCTCGCAGCAAGGGGCGCTGGGGCGCGAAGTGCAGGCGATTTGGCAGCAGCACTAACCGCGCGGGATCCAGACGCGCGCTGGCGATGGCGTGCAGCAGGATGTCGGCGCCGGCGTCGTGGCCGCCGATCAGCGGGCGCGGCCCGAGCACGTCGGCGGCGAAACCCGCGATGACCTCGGCGAACCAGTCGATCGTGTAGGGGTGGCGGGGACGGTCCTCGGAGTCCCCGTGCAGGGGCAGATCGGGGAGCACCACGCGGAAGCGATCGCTGAGGTGTGCCACGAGCGGCAGGAACTCCTGGTGGGAGAGCATCGCGGAGTGCAGGAGCGCCAGCGGCGGCCCGGTGCCCAGTTCGCGGTAGGCCACGCGGGCGCCGTCGTGGTGGTGGTAGAGACGCAGCTTCATGGCGCAATCCTAGGCAGGCGTCGCCGGCCCGGCGGGCTCTCCTGCGCGTGCACGATCCCATCCAGCTTGCAGCGACCCTTGCGCACCTTGCGCAATGCGGCGCAAAGGTGAACATTGCACAGCGTGAGCGTAATCCGCACCAACGCCGCGGCGGCGATGCTGGGCGTGAGCCCTAACACCCTGCGCAGCTGGGAGCGCCGTTTCAGCTACCCATCGCCGCGCCGCAGCGAGGGCGGCCATCGCCAGTTCGAGCTGGCCGAGATCGAAGCGCTGCGTCGGGCCTTCGCGGAGACACACAACATCTCCTCGGCCATTGCGATCGCACGCGAGCGCGGCACGAGCGCGGGGTCGATCGGCACGCTGTGCGAGGCGCTGCAGGCGTTCGATCAGGAGCGCGCCGACCGCGTACTCGAGGAGAGCCTGGCGATACGCTCGCTCGAGCGCACCGTGGAGTCGACGCTACTGCCGGCGGTGCAGTCGCTACGAGGCATCGGGGGCGAGGGGTGCGAGACCCAGAGCGCTCCACCGGAGTACGGCTTCGCGTGGCGCTACGCGACGGGCTGGCTGGCGGCGGCGCAGCGGGTGGCAGCGCCAGCGACGCGCGAGCACGGGGTGGTGATCTTCGACGCCAGCCGCCCACAGGCCGTGGACGCGGTGTACGTGCAGGCGCTCGAGCTGTTCCTGCGCCGTGCTGGGTGGCGTGTGCTGACACTGCCGGTGCAGCTGCAGACCGCGCGCCTGAGCGGAGCCCTGACGGCGCTGCAGCCACAGGCGGTGGTCCTGGGCGGCAGGGGCGCTTCGCTGGATGTGCTGGGCCGGCTGGTGTACGCGGTCAGACAGATCAGCGGGCAGGTACAGGTGCTCGACTACCGCGACGCGCTGCCCGATACGGGCGCGAGCACAGTTACACGGCTAGGCAGCGAACCGCAGGCCGCAGCGCAGGTGCTGAACGCCCATCTTGACTCCGCGAGCTCAAACCGTCGCAACGACAGGGACGCGGTCGTCGATCAGCATGTGCCGCCAGCGCGCGCGCAGCGTGGGTAGCAGCGCCAGCCAGAGCCCGGCGAGCGCAAAGGCGCAGAACAGGCCCAGGTCGATCAGCCCGTGAGGGTTGAGCGTCCGCGCAAGTACTAGTACGGGCAGCGTCCACAGCACGATCGGCACGTAGCCGGGCAGCAGCACCTCGCGGGCGTAGCGAAGCCTGGGAATGCCCACCCTGCTCAGCGCGAAGTGCATCCACAGCGGCAGGCCCAGCCAGGCTGGGATGACCGTGCCCCAGATCACGCCGACGGTGCCCCAGGCGATTGTCAGGGCGATCGAGAGCCCGAGCGTGAGCGCCGCAGTTGCGCAGGTGAGCCAGACAAACGCGCGGATGCGCCCGATGCCGACGATTGCGCTGACGAGCACTCCGGTATTGGCGCCGATCAGCCAGTAGGAGACGAAGATCTGCACGTAGTTGGCGTAACGGCCGTAGCCGGGGCCGATCCAGGCTTCGACCATCGGCTGCGCCAGCACCATGATGAGCACCACGAACGGAACGGTGAGCACGACCGCATACAGCGATCCCACGAGCGCGAGCTCGCGCAGCCGCTCGGCGCGATCCTGCGCGATCAGGCGCGAGGAGGTGGACACTAGCGCCGAGCCGACGAGACCCGCTATCAGGCGCACCGCCGTCTGGGGACGCAGCGCCACCTCATACACGACGAGCGCTGCGGCGCCCACGAAGGCGGTGACGATGATGCGATCGCTCTCGTAGATGAGGGTGTCCGAGAGGCCGACCAGAAACAGCCCTGCGCTGAAGCCCATCGCCGGGCGAAGGTGCGGACCGCGCCAGCGACCGACACCACGCCGCAGACCCAGATGCGGCCAGGCAAGCACGCTGGCGAGGACGCCTTCGAGCACGAACACACAGCCGAACACCCCCGTCAAGATCGCCACAGAGTGCGTCCACTGGCTCACCATGTACATCAATCCGAGCGTCAGCACCGCGCAGAAGATCTCGATCAAGGCAGACATGTCGTAGCGCTCCAAACCACGCAGCGATGCCTGCCCGATGCGCAACGGCCAGTAGACCAGGGCGACAGCCGCGGCGACCAGCAGCGTCGGCACCGCCTGTGAGCGCACCGAGGGACCGCTGAACAGGGCTTCACCGGCGAGCAGCCCCAATGCTGCCACCGCCGCGGCGACGATCGCCCCGAGCCCCAGCAGCAACAGCAGCGAAGCGC
>DATBPO010000142.1:0-2207 GCA_036561265.1 Solirubrobacteraceae bacterium
CAGAACGGGCTTCATCGCAGAGCGTCGCGGTAGGCGTCGAGCGTCTGGATGCCACAGTGCTCCCAGGTGAAGTGCGCGGAAATCGTGCGCTGCGCGCGCAGCCCGACCTCGCGCAGGCGATCCGGGTCGGATAGCAGCTCCTCGATGCGCTGACTCAGACGCTCGATGTCCCCCGGGGGCACGAGCACCAGGCCGTCGCCGGCGGCGGCGATCTCCTCAGGGCCGGGCTCGCCGCGGCAGCCGATCGCGGGAACCCCACCGGCCATCGCCTCCACGTAGGCCACGCCGAAGGCCTCCTCGGTGGAGGGCATCACGAACAGGGTGCACGCTCGTGCCCGCTCGATCGCCGCCGATGGGTGAAGCTGGCCGCAGAACTCGACCCGCTCGGCGATTCCCAGGCGCCGCGCAAGTCCTTCCAGGGCTACCCGCTCGGGTCCTTCACCGATGATCACGTAACGCAGGCTGGGGTGCCTGGAGCAGAGCACCGCAACCGCGCGCAGCACGTCGGCGTGGCGCTTGCGGGCCACCAGATGCGCGACGCTCACGAGCGTCGGTGCGCCGCTTCGGCTGGCACGCAGCGGCGCCGTGGGTAGATCGGTGCCGAGGTGCACCACCCGTGTCTCTGTGGCCGCGATCTCACGACAGAGGGTGGCGATCCCCTGGCTGTTGGCGAGCACCAGCCGTGCGGCTTGCAGTCCACGGCGTACGGCCTGCGCGCCACGTGCGTCCCGTGGCGCGGTGTAGAGCACATCGCCGCCGTGCACCGAAACCACCAGCGGAACGCCGGCGCGCGTGCGAATCGCGGCGTCCGCGGCGGGCACGGCGTTGTGGGCATGAATCAACTCGAAAGCGAAGCCTTCGCGGCGCAGGCGGGCCAGCGCCAGCGCCAGCGCCGGTGCCGCCCAGACGCCCCAGGAGCCGTAGAAGCGTGAGCGGGGCGGGGAAAAATAGGGTACGTAGGTGACCGCCAGGCCATCACGGGTTTGCTGGCGGGGCTGGCGGGCCAGACCAGCCAACGCGCGCATCGCCCCCGTCGGGCCCGCGCGCAGAGCCGACCGGGGCGGTACCAGCCGGTGCAGTACCAGCACCCGCACCTCGGCCCCCGCTTCGCGCGCCGCGAGCGCCTGGCGGTGGGACCAGACGCCCAGCACCGGATCGGCGCTGCGCGGATAGAACTCAGCGATGACGGCCACTCTTGGGGGTCGGAACACGGGCGCTACCATCGCGGATGGACGGCGAGGGTTTGCTGGGCTTCGCTGGCTGTGATGTAGGGGTGCGCCGCTAGGAACGCGCGCGCCTCGCTGAGCGCCTCCTCGCGCGAGTATGAGCTCGCGGCGGGGGCCGCGAGGTGATTGATCGCCAGTGCGTCCAGCACGCCACAGCGCCAGCCGTGCTCGCGTGCTAGCGCGCCCCAATGCAGATCGAGCCCCCAGCCCATGCTCAGCGGCGGGAAGGGCAGCAGCCGCGAGAAGGTGGATCGGGCGAACGCGTTGATCGGCCCGATCTCCACAAACCGCGTCTCGTGCGCCACACAGCCTGCTCGCCGTCGCGTCACTTCCCACGCCGCGTGTGAACGCAGGCGATGGGCCGGCTGGGCCAGGTCCAGCGAGAAACGCTCGGCCAGGAACAACATTCGATCCAGAAATCCGCGCGGCAACAGCACATCGTCATCGACGACGAGCAGCCAGTCCTGACCGTCGGGGGGGTGCTCTGCGAGCAGCAGGTTGAGATTCTCAAACTTCCCCAGCCCCTCGGGCGCTCTGAAGTAAAGCTCGACTTCGTGGCGCGATCGCGATAGCTCTGAGCGCATCGCCGCGGCGAGCTCCCGGCGCTCCAGGCGCTCGACGCCCAGCACCAGCACACGCCTCTTCGGCGGAGATCTCCGGGCTGCGCGCGCGAGTCGCCCACGCGCCCCGCTGGTGATTTCAACGCACGAATTGAGCCCGTCCAGAGCACCTCGCCCGATCGCGTTCAGCCCTCCCACCGTCCCGCTGTGGCCGGAGAGGAAGTCATCCTCCGAGGCGCTCTCGCTGACCCCTGCCGCGCCTGGTCTGCGGTTTGCGCCGAGACGTTCGCCGAGGCCTTGGCGAAGGCGCCCGAAGCTGTGAGCGACCATCACCATGCCCGCCGGGCAGCGGTAGCGAAGGACATGACCGCCGCAGCCGGCCAATGTCAAGACCTCACGGCCGATCGGCGGTGCCTGCGAT
>DATBPO010000143.1:0-1962 GCA_036561265.1 Solirubrobacteraceae bacterium
CAGGGAGGTCGCACCTGCAGCCCCGGACTGGCGCAGGCGGCGGACTAACTCGAGATGGATGGCACGGCCGGCGTGCGTGGCGGCCTCGGAGGTGACGACCGTCAGCTTCTGCCAGCGCTCCTGTCCGTGAGCATCGGCGGCGGGAGCGTGGGGGCGTTCGATGAGCTTGCCGTCGCGCTTGCAAACGCGCACTCGCTCCAGGGTGATCAGTGGGTTGAGGAGCATCTCGTCGAGACGAGGCAGGATGGCTGTGATGCGCTCGGTCGTGCCGACAGCGATGATCATCATCGGCACATGGGCGTTGCGGGCGAGGAAGCAGGCGCGCCGGCGGTGGCCGTGGCGGGTGCCATCCACACCGAGCAGCGCTGAGGCGCCGGCGACGCCTTCGCTGTGCAGCAGTTCGCAGACGGCCACGAATGCCGGTCTGCCCCCGACGCGCTCGTGGCGGTCGAGGTAGATGGTGAGCTTGGTGGCCTGCGACTCAGTGTGCGCTCGGGGGCCAACGGGCGCACTCGGGCTTGTCGAGGGCGGCACCAGCGACGGGCGCGTGAGCATCCTCGCGCGCTCCACCGTCAGAAGACCTCGGCGCTGGATCTCGCGTACGGGTTCCAGCAGTTGCTCGATGCACTCGCGGGTGTCAAGCGCTATAGCAACCACGGGCAGGTCTTCGGAGAGCGTCAGCAGCCGATCGGTGCGCAGGTGGTGCTTGTAGCCAAAGCCCTGGGCTCCACGCAGCAGGACGCTTGCCTGGATGCCTCGCTCGCCGTACAGATCCAACAGGGCGTCCGCCACAAGCTGATTGCCGCTGCGCTCGCGCTCGCCGAAGTAGCTCGTCAGCTTCAGGCACTCCATGCTCGCGCCGCCGGCCAGTGGCGCTCCTGCGGACAGCTGATCCTGCGCGTCGTCTGGCGGGCTCGGGCTCACAGCCATCCCCCGATCGCGCGTCCCAATGCTGCCGCCGCCACGCCCAGGACGATGCTCGCCAGCACGTTTGTCGCTGCCACTGCGATCTGGCCATCCTCGCCCAGGCGGTGAGTCTCGAACATCCACGTGGAGAACGTGGTGTAGGAGCCGATCGTCGCCGCACCCACCAGCAGCAGTGCGTTGCCGGTCAGCGTAAGGCCGGTGACGAGACCCAGCAGCAGCGCGCCGCTGAGGTTGACGAGCAGCGTCCCCACCGGTAGTCGCCGCGCGCTGCGCTCCGATATCCACCCGTCCAGCAGAAAGCGCGCGAGCGCCCCGACGCTCCCCAGCACAGCCACGCCGATCCACAGGATCACGCGATCATCCTCATGCGATCCCCTTCACGCAGTGACCCTTCACGCGATCACGATCACTCGATCACCCTCATGCGATCACCCGCACTCTGCGCACGAGCGCGGAGGCCAGCAGCACCAACAGGAAGCCGCCAGAAACGCTGGCCGCCATGTAGCCCAGCGCTAGTCCATCCCGGTGGCGGTCGATCATCAACAGCACCTCCACCTGTACCGTGGAGAAGGTCGTGAACGTGCCGCACAGCCCCGTTGCCAGCAACGGACGGCGCAGCGTCGAGAGTGGCAGACGCTCCTGCAGGCGGGTCACGAACCAGCCCAGCATGAAGGCGCCGGCGAGGTTGATCGTGAACGTCACCCACGGCCAGCTGCCAGGGGCGGCGGGGAACGCCCTGCTCAGCCCCACGCGCCCCAGTGCGCCCACCGCTCCGCCGATCGCAATCGCGCACAGCTCCAAGCGGTCGATGCGCCGATGACCATCATTCATGACCGCGCCACACTATCCGCCGGATGGGACCTCACCCGCGTGGCAGATATCTCCCGCCGTCCCCGCGAACGACCGCGCCGGCGAGCTCCAGCTCGGCCAGGGCCAGGACCGCCTCTTCGGCATCGCAGCCCACGGCGATGAGCTTGGCCAGCGTGTCTCGCCCACAGCCCACCTGATCAAGTATCTCCTGCAGGTCATGCGCGA
>DATBPO010000144.1:0-9066 GCA_036561265.1 Solirubrobacteraceae bacterium
GCGCGTGCGCTCGGCTGAGTCGATCGAGTCTTCGATCGCCCGCTGGCGCTTGTCGAGCGCGGCGGAGATGCGCGGGAAGGCCAGGCGGGCGAGCAGCAGCATGGTGATGCCGAAGACAAGCAGCGTCCAGATCATCAGGCCGATGCCGGGCTTGACAAGGAAGTTGCCGGTCGAGGCCAGCGGTAGGTGGGAGGCAAGCATCGCGGCTGTCCCTAGACGATGAACGCCGCGAGCAGGCCGGCGACGAGGCCGTAGAAGAAGCAGGCCTCGGTAAGGGCGAAGCCGAGCCACTGGATGGCGGTGATCTCATCGCGCATCTCGGGCTGGCGCGTGATGCCCTCGATGACCTTGCCGAAGATGATGCCGATGCCGACGCCGGCGCCCACTGCGCCGAGACCTCCACCCACGCCGAGGCCAATCGACTTGCCCGCCTTGGCGGTTTCTTCCGCGACCGCCAGCAGGGTGATTAGTGCCATGTGCACGTTGCTACTCCTTGTTTGTTAGTGATGGTCGGCGACGGCGCCGCCGAGGTAGATCGCGGTAAGAGTGGCGAAGATGAACGCCTGCAGAGCGGCCACGAGGCCGACCTCGAAGGCGAACAGGGCGATGCCGAGGGGCAGGGTGACCCAGCCAATCACGGCGACACCCAACAGGACGGCCAGCGCGCCGGCCATGAACAGGATGATGAGATGGCCGGCGAGAATGTTGGCGAACAGACGAATGGAGAGCGATATGAGCCGCATGAAGTTGGAGATGACCTCCAGCACGAAGATCGCCGGGGCCATCTTTCCGCTGACGCCCGCGGGTATGAGGCCCTTCAGATAACCGACGGGACCCTTGGCGCGCACCCCTTCGATGGTGTAGGAGATAAACACGACGAGCGCGAGCGCCAATGGGATCGACAGATTGGCGGTGGCCGCGTAGAGCGAGAAGGACGGCAGATGCACGCCGAGGACGTCGATCGTGTGCTCGGTGTTGGTGGGCAGCGGGATGTAGCCGATGATGTTGGAGAAGAAGATGAAGAGGAAGAGGGTGCCGATGAAGGGAAACCAGCGGCGCGCCATCTTGTCGTCGAGGTTGCCGGCGGTGATGTTCTCGCGCATCAGCTGGTAGATCGTCTCGACGGCTGTCTGCACCCGGTTGGGTCGCTGCTGCATGCGCCGCGCGATGTAGATCATCGTCGTGCAGGTGAGCGTGGCGGCGATGACGAGATACATGACGGCCTTGTTGATGGAGAGGACACCGAGGTCAACCCAGTTTTCGAGCTTGAACTCGTTCTGCGGTTCGAAGGTGGTGTTGCGCGTGCCGCTCGCGCCGGTGGCAACCACAATCACGACCATGCCGAGGATGTAGATGGCGAGGATCGCCAGCAGCTTCTGCTTGGTGCTAAAGCGTGGCTGCGAAGCGCTCATGATGTGCTGGGCCTCCCCTGCAACTGACCGCCGCGCATGACGATGTTGAGCACGAAGTAGACGGTGAAGGCCGCAAGCACAAGCGCAGCAGCCATGATGCCGTCGCCCTTGCTGCCGGCGTAACGGGCTACGACGATCGCCAGCGCAACGATCCAGACGCGCGCCATCATGGTGCCCACCTGCAGACCGGCTCGCACCTTGGGGTCACGCGAGCGCAGCGAGCGCGCCTGGATGGCGGCGACAGCCACGCGCGTCGTAAGCCAAGCCAGGGCACCGATGAGGTAGCCAGCGATTGGCAGACCTGCGGCCAGCACGAAGGGTGCCGTGGCGAAGACCAGGCACACGTCGAGATAACGCAGGAAGATGGTGGTCATGTTCAGGGGGACCCTACAGACGCGAAAGCCCGCACGCAGTCTCGCGGCGGACTTGCTCGATTGAAGATTTCGAGGGATTACAGCGCCATCGGCCTCGGCCAACACCGCCACCCTCTTAGTGCTGCCAGCGATTCAGCAGCAACGAGCCGTAGTCTACCTGATCGGGGACTTCGTAACAAGTTTGTGACATGCGCTACCTGCCCTCGTTACGGGCCGCACAAGGGCGAAGGCGAGGGCGGCAGCGGCGACGCCGCCGAAGACGTCGAGCAGGAAGTGGTTGCCGGTGGCGAGCACGGCCACACAAGTAACGCAGGGATACAGCAGCGCGAGCGCCCTGACCCAGACTCTGCTGGAGAGCTTCCAGATGACCACACCGCACCAGGCAGCCCAGGCCATGTGCAGCGAGGGCATGGCGGCGAGCTGGTTGGCGGTGCTGGCGAGCGCGCCGGAGTGCCACTCGCCAAATACGCCGGTACTGGCGACGACGTCGCTGAAGCCCTTGAGCATTCTCGGGGGTGCGAGAGGGTAAAGCCAGAAGACGGCTAGGCCGATGACGTTCATGAGGACGAGCGCGGTGCGCATGGGCCGGTAGATGTCGGCGCGCTTCCACCACAGCCAGCCGAGCAGGCCGAGGGTGACGATGAAGTGGGCGTTGTCGTAGTAGTAGGAGGAGACGACCGCGAGCGAGTGGTGCCCGGCGAGCCAGCGGTTGAGCGTGCCTTCGGGATCGAGGTGCAGCGTGTGCTCTAGGCGGAGCACCCCTTCGGCGTGGCCGATGGCGACGCGGTAGCGCAGCGGCGCGAGGTTGTTGACGAGGTCATACACCCAGGCCAGCCAGGCGATCGTGATGAGCTCGACCCACCAGCGCGGGCGCGAGCGTACGGCGGCCAGCGCGCGAGCGGCGGCCGGCGAGCCGGCGGCGTGCGCCCCGGGGAGCGCGACGGCCAGTTCGCCACCCGAGTCACTCTGACTGGGAGAAGGCATTGCAGGGATTCTAGGGGGCTACCGGGCGCAGGCCGTGCGCAGCAAGGGTGTCGAGCACGCGCGGCAGCGCTGCCACCGTGCGTTGCCACGAATCGGGAGCGCTGTAGTCATCGGCATCGTGCAGCAGCAGGACCGCCCCAGGCTCAACACGTTCAGTCAGACGACGCGCGATCGACGCGGGCGTGGCGCGCTTCTCCCAGTCCCTGCCCCACTGGCTCCACAGCAGTGTGCGCCACCCGCGGGCTTTGGCGAGCCGCAGCGCAGAGGCGTTGAGCACCCCGTAGGGCGGTCGGTAGAGCTCGATCGGCCGGCCGGTGGCATCCTCGATCAGGGCCTGCGCGCGGTCGATGTCGGCACGTACCTGCCAGGGCGCCAGACGCAGGAGGTTGCGATGGCGGTGACAGTGCAGCCCGACGCTGTGCCCGGCCGCGACGATCTCCTGCGCGAGACCGGGATTGCGCACCACCTGCTCGCCGACGAGGAAGAAGGTCGCGGTGGTATCTGCGCCAGCAAGGACCTGGAGCACCGCGGGAGTCCCCAGGTGATGGGGGCCGTCGTCGAAGGTCAGCGCATAGCCCGCGCCAGAGGCGGTCCGATCCTCGACACCGAGCGGTCCGCGCAGCGCACGCCACTGGCCGGCAAGGCCGGGCAGCAGGTAGGTGGCGCTAAGGAGCGCGGCGATTGCGCCCGCGGTACGGGGTCTCAGACTGCGATGATCGTCCATGCGTGCTCGAACTCTCTCTCGGCATCTTGGCGGCGGTGGCGTCCGCGACCCTATACAGCCTAGGCTTTGCGCTGCAGGCGATGGATGCCCGCGAGGCGCCGAGTGAGCAGCACCTGCGTCTGGCGCTGGCGTGGAGACTGGTGCGCCGGGCGCGCTGGCTGAGCGGCACGGGCCTCTCGATCCTGGGCTGGCCGCTGCAGGTGCTGGCGCTGGGGCTGGCGCCGCTGGTAGTGGTGCAGCCGGCGCTGGCGATGGGCCTGCCGGTGCTGATGGTGCTGGGCGAGAGGATGCTGGGCGAGCACGCAGGCCGGCGCGAGCATCTGGCCGTGAGCGCAATTGTTTTGGGAGTGGTGGGGGCCGGTCTCTGCGCTCCGGCGCGCACGAGTAGTCATGCCGGCTCGGGCACTCTGACGCTGGTGTTGTTAGCGCTCGCCCTCGCGGGCCTGCTCCCCTACATGCTGCTGCGTGTGGGACGCACATGGGCGTCGGTGACGATGCTCGGCGCGGGTTTCGCCTTCGCCTGGAGCGGTGTGGCCACGAAGCTGGCCTCTGATGACCTCGCCCTGGGCCTGGTGCTGGTGGCCGGTGCTTGGGGCCTGTCCACGGCGGTGGCCTCGGCGGTGGGGTCGCTGAGTGAGATGAGCGCGTTGCAGTCGCGGCCGGCGATCCAGGTGGCGCCGGTTGTGTTTGTAACGCAGACGGTGGTGCCGGTGATGTTGGCGCCGTTGCTGTTCAAGGAGAGCTTCGCCTCCACCCCACTCGGCGGCGTACCGCTGGCCGCGTCGCTCGTGGTCGTCGTCGCGGGCGCCGCGGTGCTCGCGCGTTCGCCGCTGCTCCTGGCGCTGATGCCCGACGAGCGGACACATGACGAGCAGATACTCAAGTCCCCTGATGCCGCCGACGGCGCGGGTCAGCTGTCAAGCGCGGCCAGCGACTCAACACCCAGGCGCGCGGATGCAAGCCAGGACACCAGCCGCAGCACACCGCGCAGCGAGGCAGGCGAGCCGTCGACGCTGACGACGAGCACGTCGCCGGCGCGCGGCGGGCGCTGAGGCAGGGGGCCGGTGGCGCTCAGCTGCAGTTGGCCCGCCACGGGCGTGGCACCGGCGGTGCGCGCCAGCACCAGCTGGCCGAGGCTCAAGCCACCGCGGGGCTGCAGGAAGTAGAAGTGCCTGTGCAATCCCAGCGCGCGAGCCTGCGCGCCCAGCGTTGCGCGCGTGCGCATCCAGCGCAGCAGGTTGTTGCCGGGCGCTTCGGGCATTAGCTCGTCGCCGAAGCCCTCGACTTTGACGACGGTGTTGCGCGAGGGGACGCCGCCGTCGTCAGCGAAGGACAGGTGGATGCCCTGGCCGGCAAGCTGTGAGGCCAGTGCGGTGACGTCCTGTCGGGGCGCCCTGAGGATCACGCCGACGCTCGTATCGGTCGTGGCAACGTGCTTGAGGGGGTGCACGCGCAGTACGGCGGAGGCCAGCGCGGTGACCTCGTCGGTGGACATAGTCCACAGGCCGACGCCGAGCAGTAGCGCCATCTGCACGCCGATGGCCACCATGCGCAGGCGCCACATGGGGATTGGGCGCACGCGGCGCGGTGCCTTCAGCACGAAGTCCACAGCGTCCGGTTCAACGGCAGGCGCTGGGAGCTCGGGCTCAGACGCGGGAGCGCGGAGCTCTGGCTCAGAGACCAACGCCGAGGCGAGCTCACTCGTGGCCGGCGCAGTGGAAGCACGCTCGGCAAAGCTCGCCTGCACGTGTTCGCGCAGCTCGCGCGTATCGTTGGCCAGGCGCAGCAGATCGAGGTCGGCCATCGCGCGGGTGTTCAGCCGCGCGTGCCCCACGGGCAGGCCGTAGGAGACCACCGGCGTGCCCGCGGCCTTGGCCTCCAGGCAGGTGACCCCGCCGGTGGAGTGCACAAGCGCGTCGGCTGCCGCGAGCAGCTGGGGCATCTCTTCGGTGAAGCCCAGCACATGCACGCGCTCCTCGGAGGCGAACGCCTCGCGCAGCTTCACGGCGAGTTGCTCGTTGCGCCCCGCCAGGCAGACGATGCTGGAGATGTCCGCCACGCGGCAGAGCTCTTCGACAGCGCCCTGCACATCGCCCACGCCCCAGCCGCCGCCGGAGACGACGACCATGCGGCCCTCCTCGGGCAGGCCCAGCGCACGACGGGTCTCGAGCGGGCAGCGCGGCTCTAGGAACTCGGCCGAGATCAGAGGCCGTACCAGCTGCACGCTGTCGGGCCCGGCGATGCTTTCCACCGACCCCATCGACTCTCCGTACATGACCAGGTGCATATCGATGCCCGGCTGCGCCCAGAAGAACAGGCCGGTGAGGTCGGTGATGGTGGCGATCGTGGGGCAGCTCACCTGCTGTCTGCGGCGCATGCGCGCCAACACCACCGTCACGGCGGGATAGGTCGAGACGATCACATCGGGCTCGTGTTCGGCGATGCGCCGCGCCAGTGGACGGGTGCCGAACAGGCACAGCAGCCCGCGCGCGATCCAGCGCGCCGGGGCCACCTTCTCGAGCATGCCGTACACGAGCGTGTAAGACCAAGGGATGAAGCGCAGCTGCACGCGGTAGCCGTCCTGCACGACCTGGCGCACGGGGCGCCCCATAGCAGAGAGCCCATCGATTGTCGTGACCTGCACGTCCTGCTCGGAGGCTTCCAGCTGCTGCGTGAGCGCGCGCGCGGCGGCAGCATGACCCTCCCCTACGTCCGCTGAGAGGATCAGGATGCGCTGCGGTTTGCTGTGGCGAGGTCCCATATGCGTCAAGCTCTGGCGGCCGGGCGGAGGTGGCTTGCGGCCACGGAAGAAGGTCCCCCTACTAATGCAGCCGTGAACGACAGGGTACTGGGCATAGCGAACACTTGCACAGCCGACGGACATCTTGCCGGCGCTGGGACCCGTGCCCTGCAGCGCACGGCGGGCATCCTGGGGCTCTCGGGCGTGCTCGTGAGCACATTCTTGCTGTGCGCGGGCGCCGCGGCTGCGCCGACGATCTACGTGCCGGGGCGCAGCGGCGGCTGGCCTGGGTGGATGGCGGGACCGCTGCGCAACCTCGGCCTGAGCCTCGACGACTCGAGCTTTCAGACGCTGACGCTGATCATGGCCGGCAGCTACCTGCTCGTGCTCCTTTGCACGCGCGTGCTGCCGATGTGGGCACTGGCGGGAGCGATCGTGGCAGCACACGTGATCCTGCTGTTGGGTCCACCGCTGATCTCCCAGGATGTCTTCGGCTACCTGGGCTTCGCCCGCCTGGGCGCGCTGCACGGCCTGGATCCGTACACGAACTACCCGGTGCGCATCTTCACCGACCCCGTCTATCCGTTCCTCGGCTGGCCCTACCAGCACTCGCCCTACGGCCCGCTGTTCACGCTGGGCAGTTACGCGATCGCACCGCTGGGCCTCGCGGGCGGTCTGTGGGCGTTCAAGACGGTGGCGGTGCTGAGCAGCCTCGGGGCCGTCGCGCTCGTGGGGCGCGCCGCGGGACGCCTGGGCCACTCGCGGCGCTGGGCGGTGGCGTTCCTGGGGCTCAATCCGGTGCTGCTGGAGTTGGCGGTGGGCGGCGCGCACAACGACACGCTCGTAATGCTGCTGCTCGCGCTGGCGCTGGCGTTGACCGCTACTGCCGCGAGCACGGCGGTCGCGTCCTCCGCGTCAAACACCGCCATCACGCCACACGCGGCCCCGACCGCGAGCACGCCATTCCCGCAATCCCCACTCGCGCGCGCCGGCTCGCGACACGCGACCCCCACCCCCTCCCCCCACTACAACCTCGCCTCGGCCTCGCTCGTCGCGGCTGTCGCCGTCAAGGCCTCGGCCGGTCTGGTACTGCCCTACCTACTGCTGGCACCCGCGCACGGGCGGGAACGGCTGCGAGCGCTGAGGGCGGCCGTGCTGAGCCTCGCCGCGCTGGCGGCACTTGCAGCGATCGGCTTCGGCGCGCACGCCTTCGGTTTCCTCAGCGCGCTGCGTGAGCAGCAGCAGTTGGTGGCGGTGCACAGCATCCCCGCGGAGACCGCGCGGCTGGTGGGACTCAGCGGCACGCCCGGCTGGTGGCGCAACGCGCTGCTCGGCGGCTTCGCGGCGGTGCTCCTGCTCACGCTGTGGCGCACGTGGCGCGGCGCGGAATGGCGTGCACAGGCGGGCTGGGCCACGCTAGCCCTGCTGCTCGCCACGGCGTGGCTGCTGCCGTGGTACGCCATCTGGGCGCTGCCGCTGGCGGCCGTCAGCTCGAGCCGGCGCCTGCGCGCGGCCACACTCCTCTTCTGCGCCTACGCGCTGCTCATCCACCTGCCACTGGCCAAGCCGCTGCTCAGCCCGCCGCGTCAAAAGCACGCAGCGCGCGTGCGAATACCGCATACCCTGGCCGCGCCCGCCCGTTCGGTGCGATCAGGCCCGAATCCCAGTTCGCCCTAGGGCCGGCTCCCCCCCACTGGTAGACGTAGATGCGTTCGATGCGCGCGCTCAGGTGCGCGAGGCGATCGAACAGGAAGCGCGTCACCTTCGCGGCGTGCGCGGCTGAGAGCGGGAAGCCGGTGGTGCTGGGGTGCGCGCGGCTGATCACGCCACCGGTCTCGGTGAACCAGATGGGCGCCCGGGTCACCGCGAGCAGTTCGTGCGTGGTTCCGGTCTGCAGGCGGTTGGCGCCGACGTAGTTGTGCAGACCCCAGACTTCCGGTTCGCCGCGCAGGGCGTGCTTGAACTGGTAGACCCAGCGAATCATGTTCGACACGTCGAGCAGCTCCGCGCCGAGCACGTTGCAGCCGGGGCACACGCGGCGCAGGACGCGGTAGTAGGCGGCGACGAGTCCCGGCCGGCGGTAGGTGCGCTCGCCGCTGTAGTTGGCCTCGTTCCACGTCGCGTAGTCGGTGACCCAGGGGTAGGTTTCGTGAAAGCGGCGGAACTCGCGTTCGTAGCGCACCGGGCTCGGCAGCGCGCGGCTGCGGTTGCCGCGGGCGTGGTCGAAGCTGATGAGCGGGTCCACCCCATCGGCCTGCGCGGCCTGCAGCCAGGCGTCGACTTCCTGGCGCTCGCGGGGGACGTCGAGGGCATCCCAGGGCATGCTGAGGCGCGCGTATTCGATGCCCAATGCCTGAAAGCGCGGGTCGGTGAACATCGCGGGCGTCTGGTCGGCGATGCCGATCGCCACCAGGGCTTGCGAGGGGGCCGGAGGTGCGCTCGCCGTCAGGGCGAGAGCTGCGAGGAGGGTTCCTGCGCAGAGGGCGCCTGCGCGGAGGAAGCTGCCGGGGCGGAAGGCGGACATGTGTCCTCCTCAAGACACTCCGGCTCCTCGGAAGTCGCGGCGCGCTGCCACACGCGCACGGTGTCCAGACGGCGGAACTTGAGGATCTCGAGGACGTACACCAGATATACGCTCGCCGCGACGGCGATGAGGCCGAGCGCGATCATCACGAGCGTCCAGCCGGTGTGCAGATGGCCGTGGTGGTCGCTGTAGGGGACGAAGCGCAGCGCCAGCGCGAGCCCGGCGAGCATCAGAGTCCAGGCGTACAGGTAGGCGACCGTGCGGCGGCTGGAGAAGCCGATGCGCGCCATGCGGTGGTGGAAGTGCTC
>DATBPO010000145.1:0-18177 GCA_036561265.1 Solirubrobacteraceae bacterium
GCGTTGGCGGCGGCGCTGCAGGTGCGCTCGCGGCGGGCGATGGTCTACCCGCAGGATGCGAAGACGGCCCGCCGCTACCTTGCGCGCGAGCCCGTGGGACTGCTGGGCTTCCGCGAGGAGACATGCGCGCTGGTGAAGCCGCTGGCGCGTCTGGGTGTGCTCACGCTGGGCGAGCTGGTCGCGCTGGGGCGCAGCGCGCTGGCCGATCGCTTTGGCGAGGCGGGGGTGATCGCCCACGGCTTGGCGCGTGGCGAGGACACGCCGCTGCGGGCGCGCATGGCGCGGGAGTGCCTGGAGGAGTCGATGGAGCTCGGGGAGTCGAGCTCGGGACCGGCGCTTGAGCGGGTGCTGGAGGTGCTGGTGGAAAGGCTGCTCGCGCGCTCGGAGCGGCGGGGGCGCACGCTGCGCGCGGTGATCCTCTCGGCGCGGCTGGTGGAGAGTGGGACGTGGCGCGAGCGGGTGGTGTTCCGCACCTCGCTGGCGGACCCGCGGCGGATGCGCCTGGCGCTGTCGCTGCGCCTGGCTTTGCTGCCGGCGCCGGCCGAGGCATTGGCGCTGGCGGTGGAGCGCTTTGGTCCGCCGAGCGGCCGGCAGGGCTCGCTGCTCGAGTGTGCTCGTGAGGTGCGCCTGGAGCGCCTGGGCGAGGGCGTGGCTCAGGTGCGCGTGCTGGCTGGAGCAGAGGCGGCGCTGCGGGCGCTGTGCGTGGATCCTGACTCGCGCGTGCCGGAGCGGCGGGTGGTGCTGGCGCCGTGGGGGCCGGGGACCTCCGCGGCATGAGTATCTGTCAAGTCCGAGGCGGAGCTTTCGCGGCATGAGTGTCAGCCGGACCATGAACCTACCCCGGCCCGCGCGGGTGCGGGCGGACTGCGAAGGCGCACCGTGCGTGGTCGATGGCCGGCGGATCGAGCTGGTGCGGGAGTCGTGGCTCGTGGAGGACCGCTGGTGGAGCGGTCGGCCGCTGCGCAGGCGCTACTGGGAGGTGGTGAGCGCGCAGGGGCGCAACCTCGTGGTCTTCCACGATCTGCGCTGCGGCGGGTGGTTCACGCAGGCGGGCTGAGGCATGCCGGGCACGCCGCCATATGTGGAGCTGCACTGCCACTCGGCCTACTCCTTTCTGGATGGAGTGTCGCTGCCGGATGAGCTGATCGAGCGGGCGGCTGAGCTTGGGCATACGGCGCTAGCACTTACCGATCACAACTCGGTGTCGGGCTCGATGGAGCTGGCGCAGGCCGCCCAGGGTCACGATGGGATGCGCGCGATTCACGGGGCCGAGATCGACCTGGCTCCGGAAGGCCGCGGGGGGACCGCTCCGAGGGCTCCTCGCCTCGATGTCGGCGGTGCTGCCGAGGACGGCCGCCGTCACCTGACGCTGCTGGTGCGCGAGGCGCGGGGCTGGCGCAACCTGTGCCGCATCCTCACTGATGCCCACGCGCATACGCGTGGCTCTCTGCGCGAGCGCGCGGAGCCGGCGGTGACGCTGGCCACGGTCCTGGAGCACGCCGAGGGCTTGGTGTGCTTGACGGGCTGCGCGGGGCAAGGTGTGCACGATGAGTCAACGGCGCGAGGCCTGCTGGATGCCTTCGGCCCGCAGGGGCTGCGGGTGGAGCTGCAGCGCCCCTACGCCCGCCACGACCGCGCGCGCAACCGTGCGCTCCAGGCGCTGGCGCGGCGACTGGGGGTGGCGTGCGTGGCGACGGGCAACGTGCACGCCCATGCGCGCTCGCGGGCGGAGCTGCAGGACGCGTTCGTGGCGCTGCGCCACCACACGACGCTGGATGCCTCAGAGCCGCTACGGCGCGGCAACCACAGCCATGTGCTGAGCACGCCGCAGGCGATGGCGCGGCGCTTTGCCGACCATCCGCAGGCGGTGGCGGAGACGCTGCGGCTCTCCGAGCAGCTGTGCTTTGACCTGGGCAAGGATCTCGGCTACCGCTATCCCGGCGCGGAGGACGCTGGCGCGCTGCGAGAGCTGATCGAGCTGTGCCAGGTGCGACTTGATGAGCGCTACGGCGCGCAGGTGCCGGCTGAGAACCGCCGGCAGGCACGGGAGCGTCTGGAGGAGGAGCTGCGCGTCATCGACCGCCTGGGTCTGGCGGGCTTCTTCCTGCTGCACCACGAGATGCTCGAGCTGGCGCGCGAGGTGGCGGTGGAGGTCAGGGGAAGGGAGGCTGCGGCGAGTAGGTGGAGCGGGGGCGGGGCAGAGGGTTCCGATTCCCCGCGCTCGCTGCTGGCCCCCGGCCGTGGCCGGGGCTCTTCGGTGTCCTCGATCGTGTGCTACCTCACGGGCCTCTCACACATCGATCCGATCGCCAATCGGCTGTTGCTGGGGCGCTTTTTGCACGAGGATCTGCGGGGGCTGCCGGATATCGACCTGGACTTCCCGCGCGAGATCCGCGAGGTCCTGATACCGCGTGTGCATGAGCGCTTCGGGCGCGAGCGCGCGGCATTGGTGGCGGCCTTTCCCACGTACCGCGCGCGGGGGGCGATACGCGAGCTGGGCAAGGTCCTGGGGCTGCCGCCGGGGGAGATCGAGCGTGCGGCGCGCTCCGCGGAGCATTACATGGGGGCGCCCGAGCATGGCATGGCAACGACACCACCGACCCGCTCCGAGCGCTGGCGCTGGCTGGCGCGACTTGTGCAGGAGGCATATGGGCTGCCCCGCCATTTATCCCAGCACCCGGGCGGGATGGTGGTGGCGACGAGGCCGCTGATCGACTGCTGCCCGGTGGTGCCGGCGGCGATGGAGGGCCGGCAGATGGTGCAGTGGGACAAGGACTCATGCGCTGACGCGGGCTTTTTGAAGATCGACCTGCTGGGGCTGGGGATGCTCTCGGCGGTGGAGCGCTGTGTGGAGTACATCGCGCGGGCGCGCGCGGAGCGCATCGACCTCTCGCGCATCCCCTTCGATGACCCGCAGACCTTCGCGGCGATCCGCGAGGCGGACACGGTGGGGGTCTTTCAGATCGAGAGTCGTGCGCAGATGCAGTCGCTGAAGCGCACGCTGCCGCGCGACCTGGATGACCTGACGGTGCAGGTGGCGATCGTGCGCCCGGGGCCGATCCAGGGCGGGGCGATAAATCCCTACATCGAGCGCCGCCGGCGCCTGCGCGAGGACCCGGCATATGAGGTGCCTTATCCGCACCCCTCGCTGCGCGAGGTGCTGGAGTGCACGCTGGGCACGGTGATCTTCCAGGACCAGGTGATGGAAGTGGCGCAGGTGTTCGCGGGCTTCACGCCCGGAGAGGCGGATGGGCTGCGGCGGGCGATGAGCCGCAAGCGTTCCCACGCGGCGCTGCAGAGTCACCGCGAGAGCTTCCTCGCCGGCGCACAGCGCCACGTGGGTGCCGATCCGCGGACGGCGGAGCAGGTGTGGGAGATGGTCTCGGGCTTCGCGGGCTTCGGCTTCCCCAAGGCCCACGGCGCCGCCTTCGGCCTGCTCGCCTACCAATCGACGTGGCTGCGCGTGCACTACGGCCCCGAGTTCCTGTGCGCGCTCCTGAACGAGCAGCCGATGGGCTTCTACGCCCCCGACAGTCTGGTGCACGAGGCCGAAGGCCGTGGTATCCCGGTGCTGGGTCTCGATGTCAACGCTTCGCATGTGGGGTGCACGGTGGAGAGGAGCGGGGAGGCATCGCCTCATGCGCTGCGGAGGGAGGGCGAAGAATCGATAGGACTCAACAGGGGGGAGCGGCTGGGAGTGCGTCTAGGTTTGGGCTACATCAAGGGCGTCCGTGCCGAGGAGGTGGCGGAGCTCGTGGCCGAGCGCGAGCGCCACGGGCCGTTTGGCAGCCTGGGCCAGCTCGCCGCACGGGTGGGTGCCGGACGCAAGACGCTCGAGCAGCTCGCCTGGTCGGGCGCCTGTGACGGCCTCGTGCAGGCAGGCCCGGCGTCGCTGCGGGTGGGAACGTCCGATGCCCGCCGGCGCCTGGCGCTGTGGGAGATAGGGATTCCCACCCGCCCGGCCACTCCGGGACACAGCGCCGATGGAGAGACTCAGCTGGCGCTGCCCCTGGAGTTGCCCGGAGCGCCGCGCCTGCGCCCGCTCAGTCGCTGGCAGCGTTTGCTCGCCGACTACGCCACCAGCGGGGTGACCGTCGGCGACCACGTGATGGCGGCCCTGCGCCCGCGCCTGCAGACGCCGATGCTCGCCACCAGCGCCCAGCTACCGCGCCTGCCGCAGGGCTCTGCGGTGACAGTGGCGGGGCTGGTGATCGCCCGCCAGCGCCCGGGCACGGCCAAGGGCATCATGTTCCTGTTGTTCGAGGACGAGTGGGGCACCATCAACCTGATCGTGCCGCGCGCGGTGTATGAGCGTGAGCGAGCGCTCGCGCGGGCCGAGCCGCTGCTGTTGGCCCGGGGGCGCTTGGAGCGCTCGGAGGAGGGGGTGCTCAATGTGATCGTGCGCGAGCTGGCGGCGCTTGAGCGCTTTGTGGATACGGAGGGTCCAAGCACCGATGCGTCCTTGCATTTCCTGCCTGTTTCGCGGTCCGCGGGGGCCGAGGAGGAGGAGGGGGAGGATGGGGCCGAGGTGGGGGCGAGTATGCGCGCGGTGGTGCCGCCCATGCAGAGCTTTGGATCGGGGCGGCGGCGGTAGGGAGAGGGGCGGAGGACCGGTCTTGAGGCAGACCGTCAGTGATCAAGCGAACGGCAGGTCCACGACCGTCGCGTTGGTGTTCTGCTCGCCAACGTTCACCGTCGCACCCGGCTCCGCCTCGCGGCGCACCAGGGCCAGGGCGATCGGTCCCAGAGCGGGGGAGAGGGCGATGCTTGACAAGTGACCGACCGTGCGCTCGCCGAGGTGCAGCTCCTCGCCCGGGGTTGCCGGGGCGGACAGGCGCAGGCCGCGCAGGTGGCGGTTGGGCTTGCCTCTGTAGTACAGGCGCGCGACCGTCTCCTGGCCGACGTAACAGCCCTTCGTGAAGCTCACCGCCCGCTCGTTCAGGCCCGCCTCCTGGGGGATCGTCGTGTCGTTCATGTCCACGCCGTAGCGGGGGCGGCCCCGCTCGACGCGCACGATCTCCGCGGCCTCTTCGCCTACGGGATGCGCGCCGGTCCTTTCGAGCGCCCCGCGCACCGCGGCGTCGTGCTCTGCCGCGTAGAGGACGTCCACGCCCGAAGCGTTCGTGGCGATCAGGCGTACGGAGTGGCCGGCGATCTCCGCCGGGATGTGGGCGTGCTCGGCGGTGGGGATGGCTGCCAGATCGATGCCCGCTGCCTCTGCCGCGACCTTGCGGCTCTCCGGGCCGATCAGGGACAGCAGACCCCGCTCCAGGGTGCGCTTGTGCAACTCCACCTCGTAGCCGACCTTGAAGCGGCGGATCATGTCGAACAGCGACTGCAACGCCACGCGCTCGGTGTCGAGCAGCAGTTCGCTCGGCTGGCTCTCAGGGTCCTCGCCAGCTGTGAGGTCGTTGCCGACCAGAGGGCTCTCGCTGGCCAGAGGGCTCTCGCCGGCCGCCAGGATGCGCAGGTCGCCGAGCATCTTGCCCTTATGCGTCAGGAAGGCCGCATAACGGCCCTCGCCGGGGCGGAGGTCTGCCAGCTCGTTCGTCACCTGGCCGTTCAGGAACTCCACTGCCCCCGTGCCCGTCAGCGTCAGCTTGCCGCGATCCGAGCGATCCACGAGGCCGCAGCTCTCCGTCAGGGCTCGGTACTCATCGCGCAGGAGATCGGTATCTGTCGCTGACATGGCTTCGAGCATAGATAGCCACGGTCGGTTTCTCGGGCTCCTGGGGATAGGCTTCAGGCACATGGGCCTCGCCGACACCTTCCAGCAGATCATCGACTCTCTCCCCGAGGACTGGACCGACCTCGAGTTCGATCTGCGCATCGCCGACGAGGCGCGCTATGTCGATGCCGCCATCTACCTCGCCACCTGCAACGCCCAGCCCTACTCGCACCACGACTGGCACTGGCGCGTCATCGTCGCCCACCGCTTCGGCCACGCCGCCGCCGCGCCCACCGTGCACTGCGCCCTGCAGCTGCTCGACGACGCCGGCATCGACGGCGAGCTCGTCGTGCGCGAGCTCCGCGAGGGCCGCGTCGAGGTCACCCAGATGTGGGGGCGCCCCCACTCCGTCCGCGACGAGTTCGCTCGCCTGCGCGCGCAGTAGGGCGGCAGCGGCCGCGGGACGATGGTGCGGGTCGTTGCGCTCATCCCCGATCTCCTCTTCGGCTCGCGCGTGCAGGGACAGCTCCTCGCGGCCGGACACCAGGTGGATCTGGTCGGGGACGCCGCGCGAGTGCGAGAGCGGTTGGCCGCCGGCGTAGGGCAAGAAGGCGGCGTTAGTGCGGCCGCGGTGCTGGTGGTCGATCTCACCGATCCCGATCTGGATGGGGCTGCGCTCGTGGGCGAGCTAAACGATGAGGGGGTGCTCCAAGGTGTGCGCACTCTGGGTTTCTTTGCGCACGTCGAACCCGCCGTTCGCGAGCGCGCGCTCGCCACCGGCTTCGATCAGGTCGTGCCCCGCTCGCGCATGGCCCGCGAGGGAGCCGAGCTGGTCGCGGCACTCACCCCGGCGTAGTCGCCACCGGGTCATCCCCGTGCTCCACGCGCCGCGCCTCGCGGGGGTCCAGCGGGATCAGCGCGCCGTTGGGGACCCTGTCGGCCAGGGTCGCTCCGTGTTCCAGTTTCAGCGACAGTGCCAGGCGGATCACGCCGCCGTGGCACACAACCAGCGCCGGCGCCTCCGCGCGGCGGATGTCGTAGATCGCCGCCGCCACCCGCACGCCCTGCTGCGCGAAGGACTCGCCGCCCGGGAACGCGAAGAACGGGTCGCCCTCGATGAACTTCGCGAACTCCTCCGGGGCCTCCGCGTGGATCTCGCTGAAAGTGCGGTCCGTCCACTCGCCTGCATCCGTCTCCATCAACCGTGCGTCCTCGCGCGGCTCCAGGCCGATGCGCCTCGCCACTGCTTCCGCCGTTTCGCGCGCCCGCAGCAGCGGGCTGCACCACAGCGCCGCGAACTCGTGCTCGGAGGCGCGCTGCGCCAGTTCCAGCGCCTGCGCCCGACCTGTCTCATCCAGCGGGACCGGCAGCTGGCCCTGGAAGCGGCCCTCCTTGTTGTACGCCGTCTGACCATGACGAGCCAGGTAGACGCGGGGGGGAGCGGACATTCGCGTCAGGATAGGGGCTGCGGTGAGGTCTCGTGGGGGCGCCTGGCCTCGCCGGGGCCGTTCCGGACGAGAGCTCTTCGGGGAACTCGCTACTCCGCGATGCCCTCCGCCACCGGCGGCGGCTCCTCCTCGGAGCGCCCCGGCAGATACAGCAGCTCATATATGACCGCCGCAATCGCGCCGCCCACCAGCGGACCCACGTACCACACCCAACCGTTGGCCCAGTGGTCTCCCACCAGCTGCGGGCCGAACGCACGCGCCGGGTTCATCGCCGCGCCCGTAAACGGGCCGCCGAACAGGATGTCGATCGTGATCGTCAAGCCAATCGCCAGCGCCGCAATCGACTTGAACGCCCCCTTCGGGTCCACCGCCGTGGCGAACACCACCGTAACCAACAGGAACGTCAAGAGGCCCTCAAGCGTCGCGCCCGCCGCTGCGTCCACGCCGTGGCCCAGGGCAGGAACGCCCAGGCTTACCGCTTCCGTTTCGCTGCTCGGCAACAGTTCCCGCAGTAGTAGCGCCGCCACCGCTGCGCCAGCCAGCTGCGACACCCAGTACACGCCCGCCAGCGCCGGCTTGATCCGGCGCGTCAGCAGGAAGCCGAACGTCACCGCCGGGTTGAAGTGGGCTCCAGAGACGCGCGCGTAGGCGGCCACCATCACGCCAATCGCCAAGCCGTGCGCGATCGCGATGCCGATCAGCGACGGGTCTTCGATGCCGTGTGCGGCGATGATTGAGCCCGCGCCGATGAAGATCAACGTAAACGTGCCGATGAACTCGGCCACAGCGAAGCGCAACGTGTCTTTGGACATAGCCCGCAAACTACGATCCGCGTCGGACGGATCTCGCGGCGACACCTCATACACTGCGAAGCCATGCGCAGGCGGGTCACCTACTCACGCAACCTGACGCTCTCGCTCTCGCGCACCTGCCAGTGCTACTGCAAGTACTGCGCCTTCGCCACCCATCAGGCGCACCTCTACGCGCCCGAGGAGGTACTCCAGATCATCGACCGCGCCGCCCGCCGCGGCATCAAGGAGCTCCTCGTCCTCACCGGCGAGCGGCCCGAGGTCAACCCCGAGGTCGCCGCGCGCCTCGCCGAGTACGGCCACCGCGACTTCACCGCCTACGTCGTCTGGGCCTGCGAGCGGGCGCTCGAGCGCGGCATCCTGCCCCACACCAACCTCGGTGTCCTCGCGCGCGAGGATCTTGCCCGGCTGCGCGAGGTCACCGCCTCGCAGGGGCTGATGCTCGAGTCGGTCTCCGAGCGGCTCATGCAGACCGTGCACGCCGGCTCGCCCACCAAGCACCCCGCGCGGCGGCTTCAGACTATTCGTGACGCCGGCGAGCTTTCAATTCCCTTCACCTCCGGCATCCTCGTCGGCATCGGCGAGAGCGAGGAGGAGCGCGTCGCCTCGCTGGAGGCACTCGCCGCCGTGCATGCTCAGTACGGGCACATCCAGGAGATCATCCTGCAGAACTTCGTGCCCCATCAGCGCTACTACGGACAGGAGCCCGCCGAGATCGCCGACGAGGCTGCGCGCGAGTACTGGCGCACCGGGATCGACGGCGGCGCTGGCGACGATGGCGCGCTCGCGCCTCCCGGACCACGGCTGCCGCTGCCCGCCTGGGCCAACGGTGGAGCCGGGAGGGGTGGGCAGCCCATCTCCATCGCCGACATGAAGCGCCTCATCGCCGAGACCCGCCGCCTCATGCCCGACGTCGGCATCCAGGTTCCCCCCAACCTCGCCGACTGGTGGCCCGAGCTCCTCGCCGCCGGCGCCACCGACCTCGGCGGGCTCTCCGCCAACGGCGATCACATCTCGCCCGAGCATCCCTTTCCCAGTCCCCACCAGGTGCGCAAGCGGCTGCAGGCCGACGGTTACGCTCTCACCGAGCGCCTCTGCGTCTATCCCCAGTACATCGACCCCGACTGGGTCTCCCAGGGCGTGCTCGACACCATCAAGCTCAAGTACTGGTCCTTCATTCCCCGCCGCGGCTCCGGGCGCCAGGACCCGCCTTTCGCCATCCGCTCCGACCTGGTCCCCGCGGCGATCGCCAAGGGGCGCGAGGGGGAGTGGCTCACGCCGCAGGAGCTCACGGCCATGTTCGCCGAGACCCGCCCCGAGGCCATCGAGGACATCCGCCAGGCCGCCGACGAGCTGCGTTCTGAACTAGCTGGCGACACCGTCACATTCGTCGTCAACCGCAACGTCAACATCTCCAATGTCTGCGTCGTCGGCTGCGCCTTCTGCGGCTTCGGCCAGGGCAAGCGCTCGCCCGACGCCTACCAGCACGGCGAGGAGGAGTTCGTGCGGCGTGTGCTGCAGGCCATCGACTACGGCGCCACCGAGCTCTGCATCCAGTCCGGCATCCATCCCGACTGGTCCTTCGAGGACTACCTCGGCTGGCTGCGCCTCGCCAAGGCCACGGCGGCCGATGCCGGCACCGAGCTGCATCTGCACGCCTACTCGCCCATGGAGATCGCGCACATGTGCGACATCTCTCAGCTGCCCCCCGACGAGGTCTTCGCCCGCCTGCGCGACGCCGGCCTCGGCTCCACCCCCGGCACCGCCGCCGAGGTGCTCCACGATGGCGTCCGTCAGCGCATCAGCCCCAACAAGCTGCCCGTCGCCCGCTGGGTGCAGATCATCGAAGCCTCCCACCATGCCGGCCTGCGCTCCACTTCCACCGTCATGTTCGGCCACATCGAGGAGCCCTGGGAGCTCGCCGAGCACATGCGCGTCATCCGCCAGCTCCAGGAGCGCACCGGCGGCATCACCGAGTTCGTCCCGCTCTCCTTCATCCCCTTCCAGACGCTCCTCGGGCGCACGCATGGGGTGGAGGAGATCAGCCGTGAGGAGAACCTCAAGCACACCGCCGTCTTCCGCCTCGCGCTCGGGCGCAGCGTCCTCAACCTCCAGGCATCCTGGGTCAAGATGGGTCTCCACGCCGCCATCGAGTCCCTGCGCTGGGGTGTCAACGACCTCGGCGGCACCCTCATGGAGGAGTCCATCTCGCGCCTCGCCGGCTCATACCACGGCACCAAGCTCGATCCCCAGCAGCTCATCGCCGCCGCCCATGAGGCCGGCCGGCCCGCCGCTGAGCGCACCACGCTGTATGACATCCGCCGCAGCTATCCGCTCCTGGGGGCCGGCGAGGTGGCGCTCGCGGTCTGAGGGCCGCCATCTCCCAGCCAAGCTGCAGAGCGATAGTCGCGCGCCGGTCTCGCGTCACGCGGCCCACACGGCGGAGCGAAGCGAAGCCTCTCCAACTGAATATCACCAAAGACTGATTTCTGCTGCACTAGGCGCTATAATATCGGCTATATGCCGCAGAAAAGCGACAAGCCTCGTGCGCCGAGGGCGCCTCGTCCGGTGCCGCCCCCCGTCCGCCGCGCGCTTGTGCATGTCGCCGAGGACGTCGCCGTCTGGCGCAAGCTGCGCGGTCTCACCCAGGCTCAGCTCGCCGACCGCGCCGGCGTCTCGCGCGACACGCTCGTGCGGCTTGAGGGTGGAGATGGGGGGGTGAGCGTGGAGAACCTGCTGCGCGTGCTGCGCGCCCTCGGCGTCCTCGACAGCATCCCCGCCGCGCTCGACCCCTACGCGACCGACATCGGGCGCCTGCGCTCGGAGGAACGACTGCCCCAGCGCGTGCGGCCACGCAGCCTCACCGGCCCGAGCGATGAGTGACACCGAGGTCGACCTCATCGTGCAGATCGCCGGCCTGGACCTGCTCGCCGGGCGCCTCTTCTCGCATCGGCGGCGCGCCGTCGAGTCGGCCACCTTCAGCTACGCGTCCGAGTACCTCGCCCACCGCGACGCCTACGAGCTCGATCCTGCCCTCCCGCTGAGCGCCGGCGCTCAGCAGACTCCCCTGGGACGGGCGATCTTCGGCGCCTTCTCCGACTGCGCGCCCGATCGCTGGGGGCGGCGGCTGATGCAGCGCGCCGAGCACCGCCGCGTGCGCAGTGAGCGGGAGGGCGCGGAGCGGAGCTTCGGCGAAATCGACTACCTGCTCGGCGTGCGCGACGACCTGCGCCAGGGTGCCCTGCGCCTGCGCGAGCCCACCACCGGGGCGTATCTGGCGGAGGAGCGCAGCGGCGTTCCCCAGCTCCTCGACCTCCCGCGCCTGCTCGGTGCCGCCGAGCGTCTGGAGCGCGAAGAGGACGGCGAGGAGGACCTGCGCACGCTGCTGCGCGCCGGCAGCTCGCTTGGCGGCGCCCGCCCCAAGGCCCACGTGCGCACCGGTGACGGTGCTGTGGCGATCGCCAAGTTCCCCAGTCCCGCCAACGACGAGTGGGATGTCATGCGCTGGGAGACAGTGGCCCTCGGCCTGGCCCGCGACGCTGGCATCCTCGTGCCCCAGCATGCGCTGCACGTCATCGACCGCAAGGCCGTGCTGATCCTTGCGCGCTTCGACCGCAGCGGCGCCCGGCGGGTCGGCTATGCCAGCGCCATGACGATGCTCGAGGCCGCCGACCGCGAGCAGGCCAGCTACCTCGACATCGCCGAGGTCATCGAGCGCCACTCCCCCGCCGCGCGCGAGGATCTGCGCCAGCTGTGGCGGCGCATCGCCTTCTCCATCCTCATCTCCAACACCGACGAGCACCTGCGCAACCACGGCTTCCTGCGCGCCAGCACCGCCGGCTGGTCGCTCGCGCCCGCCTTCGACCTCAACCCCGACCCCCGCCCCGGGCCCAAGCACCTGTGCACCGCCATCGACTACGACACCACCGAGGCGCGCCTGGATGTCCTCCTCGGCATCGCCGAGCACTTCCGTCTCGGCGACGAGGATGCCCGTGCGTTGCTGCGCGAGGTCGCGACGGCAACCGGCCGCTGGCGGACCGCCGCACAGGCAGCTGGGCTGAGTCGTGCTGCCGTCGAGCAGATGGCGCCTGCGTTCGAGCACCAGCAGGCGCGGGTCGCGCGCGAGGTCTGAGAGCCGGGTCTTCGACTCGGGTCACGCGGCCCACACGGCGGAGCGAAGCGGAGCCTTTCCTGCCCCCCGGCTACCCCGGGTTCTCGATGAACCGTTCGATCGATTCGATCATCTGCTGCTGGTAGTTGATTCCCGCGATCAGCGTCGCTTCCGCGCCGCGCCAGCGGTCCTCGCTCGGGTCCTCCGGGCGCTCGCGCTCGCGCAGGTTCTTCAGGTAGCCCTCCAGCTCCGCCAACTTCTGGCGGTGCCAGTCGCCACGGCCCGCATACACCACCCGCGGGTCCGCGCCCGCGAACACCTTCAGCATGCCCTCGTCGCGGTACTGCGACGGGCCCGCCGGGGATTCGGCCCATTCGCGCAGCGCCTCGCGGCCGCTCTGAAGCAGCGCGTAGCTCTTGCGCCGCCGCCCGCCCGACTCCTGGCGTTGCGAGAGGTAGCCCGCCTGCGCCAGCCGCGCCGGCTCTTCGTAGAACGTCGTATGCGGCACCGGCCAGAAGTTCTGGATCGAGTGCTCCAGCGCCTGCTTCAGGTCATACGGCGTCGCCTCGCCCAGCATCTCCAGCAGGCTCATCACCGCGTACGAGGTCGTCGTCAGGCGGATCGCCTTGCTTTTGATCGGATCGGCTTTCATCTTTTCGGCTTGCATTCCATCATTCGTTCTGTATAGTGCGTCTCGAACTATAGAGCGTGCGTCGGGTGGGTGGGTCCTAATAATCTGCGCACGCGAAAGGAGCTGACCGACATGGCCGATTCAGCACAGGCTCAGGGCATCATCGCCGAGACCCCGGACTACGACGCCGTCATCGTGGGGGCCAGTCTCGCCGGCTGCACCGCCGCCATCAAGCTCGGGCGAGCCGGTGCGCGCGTCGCGCTCGTCGAGCAGCGCCCCGACGCCGGCGCCTTCAAGCGCATCTGCACCCACTTCATCCAGTCCTCCGCCGTGCCCACCCTCGAACGCCTCGGCTTGCTCGAGCGCATGATGGACGCCGGCGCCCTGCGCTCGCGCGCCCGCCTCTGGACCAACTGGGGCTGGATCGAGCCCCCCCGCCACAGCATCATTCCCAGCGGCGTCAACCTCCGCCGCGAGGTGCTCGACCCCATGATCCGCGCCATGGCCGCCGAGACCCCCGGCGTCGATCTCATCCTCGGGCACACCGTCAACGAGCTGCTGCGAGAGGGCGCCGCGGGCGCCGCGACGGCGGGCTCTGCGGGTAATGGGAGCGCCGCCGGCGCCGTCTGCGGCGTGCAGGCCCGCAGCCCCGGCGGCGAGACGCTCACACTGCGCGCCCGCCTCGTCATCGGCGCCGACGGCCGCGACTCCCGCGTCGCCAAGCTCTCCGGCGTGAAGAGGAAGACCGTGCCCCACGGGCGCTTTGCCTACGGCGGCTACTTCGAAGGGCCCGCGCCCGCCGGCGCTCCCGACGCCGGCCTCTGGCTGCTCGATCCGCACATGGCCGCCGCCTTCCCCACCGATAGCGACCTCACCTTCTACGCCGTCATGCCCACCAAGGAACGCCTGCCCGAGTTTCGCGCCGACCCCGAGGCGGCCCTGAAAGCGTTCATCTCCTCCATCCCCGACGCCCCGCCGATCCTCGCCTCCCGCCTCGTCGGCGAAGTCACCGGCAAGATCGACATGACCAACGTCATCCACGACACCACCGCCCCCGGTCTCGCACTCACCGGCGATGCCGCCGGCGCGCTCGACCCCCTCTGGGGCGTCGGCTGCGGCTTTGCCTTCCAGTCCGCCGAGTGGCTCGCCGATAGCGTCGCCCCCGCACTGCTGGGCGCCGAGCCTCTGGAGCAGGGGCTCGAGCGCTACCGCCGCCGCCACAACCGCGGGCTGCGCGGGCACACCCTCACGATCCTCGACTTCGCCAGCGGCCGCAAGTTCAACCCCGGCGAGCGCATGCTCTTCTCCGCTGCCACCCGCGACGAGCGCATCGGCCGCACCTTCGAGGCCTTCGGCTCGCGCAACATCGGGCCGCTGCGCGCCTTCCCCAAGATGATCCCGCGCGCCGTCTACGTCAACGCGCGCCATGCCCTGCGCGGGAGGGGTGAGGGACGTTCGCGTGCCGTCGAGGTCGGGAATGCCTAGGGTCGCGTCAGACGTCGCGCCGCGCGCCCGGGGGAGCGTGCGGTGAGCGCCGTCGAGGGCACGCGGGAGGGCCTGCGATGAGCGCCGTCGAGCGCATCCAGCGCGCGCGCCTGGAGGTCGGTGGTATCCGAACCCGCACCATCTCCGCCGGCCCTGCCGACGCCAGCGAGGCCGTCGTCTTCGTGCACGGCAACCCCGGCTCCGCCGACGATTGGGAGCAGCTCGTCGCAGCCGCTGGTGAGCACCTGCGCGCCGTCTCCTTCGACCTGCCCGACTTCGGCGAGACCGTCGCGCCCCCCGGCTTCGAGCACAGCGTCCCCAGCTACTGCGCCTTCCTCGGCGAGCTCATCCAGACGCTCGGCATCGAGCGCGTGCACCTCGTGCTGCACGACTTCGGCGGGCCCATCGGATTGGCGTGGCTGGCGGGCAACCTCGATCGCGTCGCCAGCCTCACGCTGATCGACATCGGCATCCTGCCCGGCTACCGCTGGCACCGCCTGGCCCGCGTCTGGCGCACCCCCGTGCTCGGCGAGCTCTTCCAGGCCAGCGCCACCCGCTCAGCCTTCCGCTGGCTGCTTAACCGCGGCGAGCCGCGCGGGCTGCCGCGCGAGTTCACCGAACGCATGTACGACCACTACGACAAGCCCACCCGCCGTGCCGTGCTCGAGCTCTACCGCGCCACCCCCGAGCCCGGCCTCGGAGCCAGCGAGTTCGCCGCCATGCTCGCCCCGCGCGACATCCCTGCGCTCGTCATCTGGGGCGAACACGACAGCTACCTGCCCTCCTCCTACGCCCTGCGCCAGCGCGACGCCTTCCCCTCCGCCGAGGTCCACGTCCTGCCCGCCTCCGGGCACTGGCCGTTCGCCGATGCCCCCGACACCGTGCGGCGACTGCTCACCGAATTCCTCAAGGGCCGCCTCAGCGGAACAGGTCCTCAGCCACAGGACGCAGCAGCGCACTAGCGCCCGGCCCGTCCTGCGCCGTCACGAAGCGCTCCAGGCCGCTTACGATGACCACCGGCTCGCTTGAGTCCTTCGCGCGCGCCAGGTCCGCCGTCGCCGCGATCGCGTCCGCTACCGCCAGCCACGTTGCGCGCAGCTCCAGACCCGCGCTGTCGCTCCGCCCGCGCCAGTCATCCAGCGGCCTCAGGCCCGCGCAGCCGATCGCCACGTCGCACTGGCCGTGGCGCCACGCGCGGCCGAAGCTGTCGGTGACTAGGACCGCCGGGGCGGCGCCCGCGTTCGGTACGGGACCTGTCGCGGATGAGGCGCCGACCAGCTCTTGTAATCGGGCGCGGATCTTGCGCGCTGAAGCGTCGGGGTCCTTGGGGAGGGTGATCACGGTGTCGGGGTCGCCAGCGTTTGAGGCGTCCACGCCCGCGTTCGCGCACGTGAAGCCGTGGTGCGTGCGGCAGATCAGCACGCCGCTTGCCGCTCTGATCACCTCCGCCGACTGGTCGAGGACGACCTGCACCGCCCGCGGGTCCTTGCCCTGTTCGGCTGCCAGCGTCTGTGCGCGGGGGGTGGGGGTGATGTCGGCCAGGGCCACCACCGCTCCCTCCGCCTTGGAGACGATTTTGTGGGCGATCGCCACGATCTTGCCGCCCAGGTCTTCAGAGCCCAGCGCTTGCGCGATCAGCCCTGCCACGTCGTCGCCTTCCCGAACCTCCGGCAGGCCGCTAACGCAGCGGGCGTTCAGCGTGCTCAACGGGCGCTCAGCGCCGTATGCCGCGCTCCCCCGAGGCCCAGCACCGTGCGCGTGCGCGGCGCTCGTGTCGTCTCGCCCGCCAAGCGCTCGCGCAACGCCTGCAGGTCCTCGCCCGTGTCGATGTCCAGCAGCAGCGACGCCGGGCGCTCCAGGCGGAAGGGCACGCCCGCCGCACGGGCCAGCTCCTGGTGGCGCTCACAGCTGCCCGGGCCGAAGCTCGGGGGGATCGCGTCCGGTGGGCTCAGCAGCAGGCCGTTTGTGCCCGTGCCGTGGCGATCCGGGACGATCACTACCTCCGGTGTGGCAGTGGTCGCGTCATTGAGGAGTAGCGCATCCAGCTCCGCCGGGTCAAGCGCCGGGCAGTCGCCGGGGATGCACAGCGCGCGCTGCGCGCCCTCGGCCAGCGCCCGCTCCAGGCCCAGGGTCGCTGCGGCGCTCTGACCCTCCTGTGCGTCGTCCTCCACGACGATCGCGCCCTGGTAGCGGGCTGCGGCGGCCACCGACTGCTCGCTCGTCACCACGATCCGCAGGTCAAGCGAGCTGCAGTCGCGCAGCGCCGTCAGCACGTCGCCCACCATCGCCCGCGCCAGGTCCAGCCGCAGCGGGTCCGCCACGGTCACGCCCAGGCGCTGCTTCGCGCGCTCAAAGCGCTTCACCGGGAGGATCGCGGCCGTGCCCGTCACTGCAGAGAGCCTACGAACTCCAGCACCTGCTCCGCGACTCGCGCCCTTGAGGGCGCGTCGGACATACGCGTGTCGATGCGCAGCGCCCGTGGCCCGCCCTCGGGGGCCGGCTCGTCGGAGACGATGCCGTCGAGCAGCTCGCCGTAGAAGTCCCTGATGCCCGTGGCGTTGCATTCGAGCGCCGCGAACGCCATGAACGACGCCGTCGGGCCCTTCAGCACCTCGCCGCCGACGATCGGGCTCACCGCCACGACGGGCGCCGCGGCTTCGCCCAGTGCCTCGCGCACTCCCTGCACCGCGAGGATCGGGCCGATCGAGGCCAGCGGGTTGGAGGGGCCGATCACGATCGCGCCTGCGCCGGCGATCGCCGCCAGGACCTCGGCGCTTGGCGCTGCCTCCTCGGCGCCGCGGAACTCCAGGCCGTCGATCATGCCCTCGCCCCGCTCGGAGATCATGAACTCCTGGAAGGAGCGCCAGCCGTGCTCGCCGCGCACCCACGTGCGCACCGGGTCATCGCTCACCGGCAGGACGCGCGCGCGCACGCTCAATGCCTCGTTCAACTGTGCCAGCGCGGCAGTCGGAGACACGCCCTCATCCAGCAGCCGCCTGCGCTCGATGCACCACGCCAGATCCCGGTCCCCCAGGTTGAACCACACCTCGACGCCAAGCTCGCGCAGGCCGTCCATCGTCTTGAAGGTGTCGCCGTGCAGGCCCCAGCCGCGCTCGTCGATCGCGTCGGCCAGCCAGAAGCTCACGAGGTCCGGGTCGGGGGAGACGTAGGCGCCGTAGATCTCGATGTCATCGCCCGTGTTCGCAACTACCGTCAGGCTCTCGGGGCCGACCACGTCCTGCATGCCCCGCGCCAGCTTGGCGCCGCCGGTGCCGCCTGCGAGGACAACTACCTCTACTCCCACAGATCCTCCGGCAGCCCCGTCAGCCGTATACCCGCGTGGGCCTTGTAGCGCGAGTTCACGGCGATCAGCATCGCCGTCAGCGACTCCGTGGTGCGCGACATCTCCAGGCGTCCGCAGTCGACGCAGCGCAGCCCGTGGATCTGCTGCAGCAGCAGGGCCGCCTCGCGCTTGTCCGTGCGCGAATCGCCGCATACGAGCACGTCCTGGTCCAGCGGGTGCTCCAGGTCGGTCAGGGAAGCGGCGCTGATCGTGTGCAGGGCGCTGACGACGCGCACGTTTGCGCCCGCCATCTCCTGAGCCTGCTGCGCGGCGGAGCCCTGCCAGACGCCGAGCATGCGCGTGGCCTTGCCGCTCACCGCGGCGGCCAGTGGCACGGTCGCGTCGATCAGCAGCTGCCCCTCGCGCAAGGCGCCTTTGAGGTTGGTGAGGGTCTCCGACTGGTTGCGGAACTGGACGCTCAGCACCACGCACTCGGCCTCGCCGACAGCGCGGGCGTTGTCATAGCCGCTGAACTCGCCGGCGGGGACCGCCGCCAGCGCCCGCTCCGCCGTTTCGATGGCGCGCGCCTCATCGCGCGAGCCGATGACGACGGGCACTCCCGCTCGCCCAAGGCGCAGCGCCAGGCCGAAGCCCAGCGCGCCGGTGGCGCCGATTATGCACACGGGGGCTTGCGCCACGGCGCCGAGTATATGGGCGTGGATTGCCCTTTGCCGTTGGGGTG